>JALNVI010000067.1 GCA_023231425.1 Desulforhopalus sp.
AAAAAAGTCTTAACATATCAAACGAACTTTTTACCGGTGATTCTCTCAACAGCCTCTTCATAACGTTCCTTCGTTTTGCCGAGAATATCAGCGGAGAGTACCGGCGGTGGCGGCTCTTTGTCCCAGTCAAGAATTGAGAGGTAATCACGCAGGAACTGTTTATCAAAGCTTGCCTGCGAATGGCCTGGCTGATAATCATCCGCTGGCCAGAAGCGGGAAGAGTCAGGAGTAAGCACCTCGTCAATAAGAATCAACTTGCCATCAACCTCCCCTAGCTCAAACTTGGTATCGGCGATAATAATCCCTTTGGAGCGGGCATAATCAGCAGCACGGGTATAAAGTGCAATGCTGATCTCAGCAAGTCGTTTTGCCTTTTCAGCTCCAACAATTTCCTTAAGCCGTTCAAGGGAAATATTCTCATCATGGCTCCCGAGTTGCGCCTTGGTGGAGGGAGTGAAAATCACCAGGGGAAGTTTATCAGACTCCTTCAGGCCCCCGGGCATTTGAAATCCGCATACATTAGTATTCTTCTGGTATGCTTTCCAGAAAGAGCCGGAAATATAGCCGCGTACAATACATTCAATCGGCAGCGGTTTACTTTTTTTCACCAGCATGGAACGTCCCTGCAGATATTCCTTATGCTGATGACAGACCTCCGGCATTTCATCCACATTAGCGGTAATCAGATGATTTTCAATAATATCGCCGAGGAGATCAAACCAGAAAAGGGAAAGCGCAGTCAGCACTTTCCCTTTAGAGGGAATGGGATTGGTCATGATCACGTCATAGGCTGAGATACGGTCAGAAGCAACCATCAGCAGTTTGTCATCGTGGCCTGAGATAGCATACATATCGCGCACTTTGCCACTGTGCACATGAGTGAGTCCTGCAAGTTCAACAGATTGTGTCATTTCATATTCTCCTTTCTTTTGTATGGTCTTGTCTTCTGTGCATACCGTCCGGGATAAAGATCACAGGCGGGATTTTCATATTCACTCAGGCGCGCGGTCAGCGAGCCTATTTTAATTTTTGAATTGACCCGTACCGGTACACGACAGCGATCCGCTGTGTACCATATAACCGTATCTCCCTGTTTCTCATACAGTCCTTTGAAGGTAAGCTGGGGCATAATCACCACCGTGTTCACCTTGCCAAGCAGGGTTTCCATCTTCTCTTTTTTTAGAGGAGTCACCTTCACGGCAACCCGCTTTTTATCCGCAAAAGTGGGAACAATAAAGGGTTTATTTACCACAAAATCCATCAACCGGCTGTTCAAAAAAGAGGTGAATTCGTCATTTGTAGGTCCCTTGATATGCCAGTCACCCTGCTGTTTTCCATTTTTGCGATAGACCACCCTGTGCTTCTCCTGATCATAGATCATCTCTCGATGTGCCCGGTAACTGCGGCCCTCTTTCTGCCACAGATCCGATCTGAAAGGAAGCTTCTCCACCCCTTTCAATAACGTAACATGGTGGTCGCGGATGGAATATGCAAGATCAAGAACGCTCCCTTTCGTGCTGACATGAACATCAACCTTGTAGCCGCCCTTCACATCGTCCAGGGCAGTGATTTTCATATCCAGCTCCCCCACCTTCACCCCGCCACTCCAGGAGACATCATAGCGCAGATGTTCATTCCCGGAGTAACCGACAGCGGCAAGCTGCGGAAGAATCTTCCCCAAAGGAAGAGTATCAAGTCCCTCTGCTTCACGAGTTATAGAGACTGCTTCCTCGCCAAGAACAGCAACGGGAAAAGCAAGGACAAACAGGAGAACAGCAAAAGGAATAATCTTCATTACAATTTATTGAGATAGAGCGCAGTGAAAGTCGCCGTGAAGAGCACCACACTGATAAAGCCGTTCATAGAAAAGAAGGATGCCTGGATATTGGTAAGATCATTGGGCCGGACAAGACGATGTTGATTAAAAAGTGCTCCGGCGGCGAAGACAAGGCCGACGTAATAAGCCCAGTTGAGACCACAGTGCACTCCCGTCAGCCCAAAAAAAATAAAGGCAAAAAGGTGAAAGAGTCCGGCAAGCCGGAAGGCGCGACGACGCCCCAGTACAGACGGCAGGGAGCGAAGCCCGGCATTGCGGTCAAAATCGGCGTCGAGACAGGCATAGATGGTATCAAAACCTGCCACCCAGAAGAGAACAGCTAAAGAGAGCACTGCAGGGTAGCCGCTGAGGCTTCCGTTGACTGCGACCCAGCCGCCGAGAGGGGAAAAAGCAAGAGCAGCACCGAGCACCACATGACACAGGGCAGTGAAGCGTTTGGTGAATGAGTAAAAAAGCGTTAATCCGAGAGCCAGTGGAGAGAGTGTCAGGGTGAGACTGTTGAGACTCCAGCAGGCGAAAAAGAAGAGAAGGCCCGCAATAATAACCAAAGCCCAGGCCTCAGCGGGCTTCACTTCACCAGCCGGCAGAGCGCGACTGGCAGTGCGGGGGTTGGCTGCATCAAAGCGCTGGTCGACAATACGATTAAATCCCATGGCACAGGTACGCGCACCCCCCATGGCGAGCAGGATGTAAAAAGCAGTACGCAGGGACGGCAGACCGTCGGCAGCGAGCATTGCTCCCATAAAGGCGAAAGGCAGGGCAAAGATGGTCAATTTGAATTTGATCATCTCCAGTAGAATCTCAATCTTCTTTTTTAACGATACAAAATTCATTATTTCCAGCGCCTCCTGCCGGCAATTTCAAGCTCTGGATCAAGCTGATCAAGGAGCCGCCATGCCCATGTCTCTGCCGCCTCTTCGAGGGATGCGGGCTTAAGATAGTACCCTGGCATGGTCGGACAGATGATGGCCCCGGCATCGTGAGCCATCAGCATGTTCTGCAAATGGGTCCGTCCAAGGGGCGTTTCGCGAACGGCGAGAACAAGGCGACGCCGCTCTTTGAGGGCAACGGCAGCAGCACGGTGGATGAGATTAATGGAAAAGCCGCTGGCTACTGCGGCAAGCGTCCCCATCGTGCAGGGAAGAATTACCATGCCGCGGTAACAGCTTGACCCGGAAGAGGGCGTTGCCGCGAAATCGTCTGCAGCAAACCAGCGCTCAATACCCGGCAGCGCCTCAGCCTCGACCCCGCTCTCCAGCTCCAGGACCCGCCGACCAGCCGGAGAAATAATGGCATGCAGGGAGACGTTTTCTTCACGGGCAACCTTGAGGAAGGCGTGTAAAAAAAGCATCCCTGTTGCACCGGTGATTCCAAGGACAAACGGATAATCAGCAGGCATTATTTATCCTGATCCCAGCAAAAAAACTGCAGGGGCAGCGCCTCTTTTGGCAGGTCCCCCCGTGTAATAAGGATGGAGAAAAATGTTTCAAGTGCCGTCCTCTTCCTTGCAGAGAGGTCATATTCAATACCCTTGAGATACTCCACACACTTTTTCTGGCTGATAGGAACACGAGGTCCTGCAATTTCACAGATTCGTGGCAACGCTCTGCGACCATCATCACAGCAGCGGACCAGTTCCTTGTGGATACGATGCAAAAGCTCCGGTTGTTCTTCGGCGAACTCACGGCGTACAGCAAAGACAGCAAAGACAAAAGGCAGCTCTGTCTCCCGTTTCCAGATATCGCCAAGATCAAATTGATAGAGATAATCGGAACCGTCTACCAGCTTGAGAGCCTCATCCCCGATGGCGAGCACCGCCTTATAGTCGTGCTCATTTTCCAGTTCCATGATATTGCCCGGTGTATATTTCGGTTTCACCTTTATGAACTTTTCAAGAATAACCTTCACCAGCGCAATTGAAGTCGCAGACTGAGCGGTAAGCAGTATCTGCGCTCCGCCAAGCTGTTCAAAAGGAACGTGGGAAAAAAGAAAGACGGAGCCGACAGCGCCATTAGCCGAGATAGAAAGTCCCGGCAGGATGAGATATTTTTCCGGATTGAGTCCACAGGCATAGCTTGAAACAAAACCGAGGTCGATACTTCCCTCAAGAAGGCGCCTGTTCAACCCTGAGGGATGATCTTCAACAATCTCCCAGTCCGGTTGATTTACACTCTCTTTCCACGTTTCGTAAATTGGTGCAACATTGAGATAATTCACCATGCCGATCCGTGCAGCAGGCTCTCCGCCCGCTCTATTGTCATTCGTCATGTTCTCCGACTCTTCAAAGATGGATAATTGTTTCCGGGCGCCCCATGCTGACCAGCACCCGTTCAAGCTCTTCTCCACTGCGACAGGCCGTAATTTCCAGCGAGTTGACAAGGATTAAATGGCCCCTGCAACCGGGCTGTATCCTACCATATTCGTCTAATTTCCCCAAGATACCTGCACCCCCCTCAGTTGCCATCAACAGAAGAGGAGAAGGGGCAATCCCCTGGTCGCTGAGCCGGCACATCTCCTGCCAGATATCAAGATCCGGGTTGGATGTTATTGAGTCTGTACCGAGGCAGAGACGGCCTCCGATGCTTCCTGCCAGCCTTGCAGCGTCAGGCAGACCGACGCCGAGCCAGGTATTGCTTGATGGACAGAGGCAGACATGAGCTCCACTCCTTTCGAGGATTGAAAAATCCTCTTCTACAAGGTTGGTGCAGTGTACCAGCAGTGTCTGGTCATCAAGGAGATTCAGTGCAGCGAAATACTGCACGGCAGAAGGGAAACGGCCGCAACACGTAAAAGAACCATCCCAGGCATTACGTTTTTCCAGAAAATCGCGAAAAATTCCGCTGTGCCCGGAGAAAAATTCCAGTTCGTCTTTCGTTCAGAGGTGTGAATAGAGAAAAGCTGACCGTTCCGGCGACAGCGTTTTTTCAGCGCAACAAGAAGTTCTGGAGCAACGGAATAAGGCGCATGTGCAGTCACATGGCAGGTCTCCGGCAGAGCTGCGATACGCTTTTCCGCAGCATCTACAGCAGCTGCCATCGGTGCAATAATCTCCAGCATGTTCACAACTTCCGGCACCGCACTCTCACCTTCCAGCCAATGAGACGGCGGCAGAGCGTTGGTTATATCGCCAATCAGGACAACACCGTCATCGTACTGCCTGCGGGCCATCTCAGTGGCAGCGGCGAGGAGATGCTCTTCACTGAATTTACATCTGGCCCGCTCCGCCATGAGTTGTTCAACCCAGACAGTAAACGGCGTACCTGCCTGCGGCCTGGGCCCGCTGCCATAAGCAGAGAGCTCAAGGTGACAGTGAGCATTGACCAGGCCCGGCAGGATTGCTCCGCTGTGCCGTTCGTATTCCGCACCGGCATATTTCTTTTGCAGTGGGAACCGTCGCCCGATGTCAATTACCCCCCCGTTGTCATCAAGAACAACGCAGTTGCAATCCTGCTCTGCCTCCGGGGGCAGGAGACAGATTCTGTCAGCCTCAAGAATTCGCATCAGTCCTGCCAGAATCAGACAAGAGAGTAATCCATCAAACGCTGCGCAGGAGTAAAGCCGGCATCTTCCACCAGTCGACGGATTTCTTTCTGCGAGAGACGGAAATTAACACCCGCCGCCGCCACCACGTTCTCCTCAATCATGGTACTGCCAAAATCATTGGCACCAAAGGAGAGGCTGATCTGCGCGACCTTCGGTCCCTGAGTCACCCAGGAGGCCTGAACGTTATCGAAATTATCAAGATATATGCGGGAAAGAGCCAGCATTTTTAGATATTCGTGGGCAGTTGCCTTTTCAATCTGGCCTTCGTAGATCGTATTATTCGGCTGAAACGGCCAGGAGATAAATGCAGTAAAACCGCCGGTCCGATCCTGTAAATCCCGCACCCGGGTGAGATGAGCCAGTCGTTCATCCATCGTTTCGACATGGCCAAACATCATGGTGGCAGTAGTGCGCAAACCTTTTTTATGCGCCTTCTCCATCACCTCAAGCCACTCGCTGGTATTACATTTGCGCGGTGAAGTCTCATTGCGGGGGCGATCGTCGAGAATCTCCGCGCCACCGCCGGGGATGGAACCAAGCCCGGCCTCAATCAGCGCGTCAAGCACTTCATCAACAGTCTTCTCTGAAAGTTGTGCGAAGTGCTGAATCTCCGGTGGAGAAAAACCGTGTACATGGATACCGAGTGAATGCATGTAATGCACCATATCCACATAAAAATCCAGCCCAAGATCGGGGTGTAGACCACCCTGCAGAAGAATTTGTGTGCCGCCCAGGGCTTTTGTCTCCTCAATCTTCTCTTTCAACACTTCATTACTCAGCACATACCCGCGCTCATCGCCAGGCGCGACGAAAAAAGCGCAAAATTTACATCCCGAGGTACAAATATTGGTATAGTTGATATTACGGTCAACGACGTAAGTCACCCGGCCTTCCGGATGCCTGCGTCGACGCACCGTATCGGCGAGCATCCCCAGCTGAAGCAACGAGGCGTTGTCTGCCAGTTCCATGAACTCAGAGCCGTCAATACGGCTGCCCTCTTCCATCTTTTTCAGAAAGGTTCGGAAATTCCCGTTATCCAAATTCTTCATGGCGACCTCCCTTAAAAAGTTTTGAGAACGTTATAGAGGGTGTCCCGTTCCACCGGAATCCGTCCTGCCTCTTTGATGAGACGGATAAGAGTTTTGTGCCCGAGGGCCTGACAGGTCTCGCCACCGGCCATGTGGGTGATGGTCTCTTCCTTGACAGTGCCATCCATATCATCAGCACCAAAAGAGAGCGCAATCTGGGCCACCTTCGGTCCGAGCATCACCCAGTAGGCCTTGATGTGGGGAAAGTTGTCGAGGAAAAGCCGAGAGACAGCTATATTTTTCAGGTCTGTAACGCCTGTAGTAGCTGCAATCTCCGACATCTGAGTGTTTTTGGAGTGAAAGGCCAGCGGAATAAAAGACATGAACCCGCCTGTCTCATCCTGGGTTCTGCGCAACACATCCATATGCTCCAGCCGCTCATCAATAGTTTCAATGTGACCGTAGAGCATGGTGGCATTACTTTTCAATCCAAGCCGGTGGGCAGTCTTCGCCACCTCAATCCAGCCGTCGCCGGAGAGTTTCCTCTCGCAAAGAATTTTACGAATCCGGGGGCTGAAAACTTCTGCCCCGCCGCCGGGAAGAGAACCGAGCCCGGCATCTATCAACAGTTCAAGGGTCTTTTTAACACTGTTACCGGAAACTTTGGCAAAGTTTGCAATCTCCACGCAGGTGAAGGCTATGAGATGAACCTCCGGCCGGACCTCTTTGATGCCGCGAAGCATATCGAGATAGTACTCAAGGGGCAGATCTGGATGGCATCCTCCGACAATATGCACCTCAGTAATTGGCTCATCAAGGTGTTCGCGAATCTTTTCCTTCACATCCTCTACACTCATCTCCCAGGCAATACCAGCTTCCTTTTTGCAACCGAAAGCACAGAATTTGCACAGGTTAATGCAGATGTTGGAGTAGTTGATGTGCTGGTTGTAATTAAAGTAGGCGTTGTCACCATTTTTACGTACCCGGACGATGTCAGCAAGGGCACCAAGGGCCAGGATATCTGTACATTCATAGAGCCGGCGGCCATCCTCAAGAGAGAGTCGCTCTTCATTTATAACTTTCTGATGAATATCCCCAAGACCACGTTGTTTTATATATTCTTCCATAATAAAAAAAGCCGGTTTTTTCCGGCTTTATAATTAAGATTTCATAAGAAAATATCGCAGGAGAGAGCGACAAAATTGAGAGTAATTCCCATATTACCCCAAAACCCTCCCTGTAGATTGTATCAGTCAATAAAGAATTTCAACTTATCACGCCTGCTGGAGTGACGCAGGCGATTAAGTGCTTTCTTTTCAATCTGGCGGATACGTTCCCGCGAGACGTTGAACAACTTGCCAATTTCTTCAAGGGTATATTCCGCTTTTTCACCAATACCAAAACGGAGACGGATGATTTTCTCTTCACGCTCAGAGAGCGTTTCAAGAATATCATTTACCCGACCGGTAAGCTCCCGGTTTTGCACCGCGTCGTAAGGCGATTGCGACTCCTGATTCTCAAGAAAATCACCGAGGGTGGAATCATCATCCCCCACAGGAGTCTCTAAAGAGATCGGTTCGCGGGAGGCCTCGAGAATGGAGAGAATTTTGTCCATCGGCAGGCTGGTCGCCTTGGAAATTTCCAGAGGGGTCGGTTCACGGCCGAGTTCTTTATAGAGGGCATAGAATGCCTTGAAGAACTGGCTGCGCAACTCAAGGAAATGCACTGGCAGACGGATAGTCCGGGTCTTATCAAGAATTGCACGGGTTATCGCCTGACGAATCCACCAGCTTGCATAGGTGGAAAATTTATTCCCCTTGGTGTAATCAAAGCGGAACACAGCCCGCATCAGACCAAGATTTCCCTCTTGAATAAGGTCAGCAAGTGTCAGGCCCTGGTGCATATAGCGTTTGGCAATAGAGACGACAAGCCGCAGATTGGCACGAATCATTGAGTCCTTGGCCACCTCGATACTGCGGCTATAGGCTTCAATTTTCATCTGCAGCTCAACAAGTTCACGGATATCCGGATAGTTGCGGGATGAAACAGTCACATTATAACGCATGAAGTTCAACTGCTGTTTCTTCGGCTTCAGTGTAGGATCACGTTTCTCCCACAGATCAATCCGCTCCCTGAGCACCCGCATCTCTTTAACGCCTGAACCGTCCTCACGAATAGAAGATATAATAGAATCGAATCCCTGCCGGATTGCCTTGGAATACTTTGCTTCTTCCTCAGGAGTGAGCAATTCAAACTGTCCCATTTCACGAAGATAGGTCGTGGTCGTCTCTTCCGCCTCATGAGCCTCATCGTCTGATGAGCTGACCTTGTCTTCCTGGAGGTTATCCTGTTTAGAATCACTGCCATCCCACTCTTCTCCTGAAAGAGTGCGCTTTACCCCGCTCTTCTCCACGGAAACGACCTCAATGGATTGTTCCGTTAAAAAATTAAAAACCGACTCGATTTCACTGGGGTCCTTGACTTCATCCGGAAGCAGTTCATTCAGCTCATCAAAGCTGATGCACCCTTCATCCTTTCCTGCTTTCAACAAATTTGCTTTGAGTTCCTTCAGCACAGAAAAAGCTCCCTTTTAAATTAAAAAAATAAAACCTGACACCGCAGTACTACCGGCTCAGGAAAAAATAAATCGTTATGAATCAATAAGATACAACGTTTTTCTGCACAGCCAAATCGGAAAAAACGTCATTATAAATTTCCCTTTCGACTTTTTCCTCTATTACTTCTTTTTCCCTCTTTCGGCAGCCCAATATTCATATTGCCATAATCGGATTCAGTTTATATCATGCAAAGAGCCATGGAAAACCGACAGTGAGAACGTTATTTTACTTCAACGTCCTGAATCTGCAGGATTTATTTTTTTGCTCCAGTAATGAAAACGGCAGTGAAGAGATGGTGGGTTTTCTGAAATGGATCACAGTGCGAGTCCCGTTTTTGAAGAGATGAAACTTCTGCACAAAGTAGAGGGGACCTTGAAGAACCTTGCATTTCGTTCATACTCTAAGAACAGGAGAAAATTTACCGCAAGCATATCATTGATATTCCGAGGGTAAATTTCTGGCTGAACAAAGAAAACGAGCGGAAAACTGGTTATTCGATGCTCCCTGGAGGTTTTTAAAAAGCAGCTGCGGAATCGGTGCAGGGGTCTCCGTGGCCAGCAGAAATGAGAGCGCGACTCTGCATCTCAACGCAAACCCCACCTTCCACTGATTCTTTTCGAACGAAACAATATAGTATTACTCATCCTGGTATAAAAATCAACGAACGAAATTTAAAGATGGTGTAAATCGCTTTTCTGCCTTTTTTATCACACCTGCCTGTCTGCAGAGAAAAAACCTTCTTCGCGAAGAATTAATACAACACCGACACACTTAATAAGTCGAATGTACTGTGACATGGATATTATTATTTTTTCGATTATAATAGTACAAGAGGGATTTTACATAAGAGCATGATTCTGACTCGATAATCTCCACTGTCGGATAGATCCGACGAAAAGAAGCATCCAGCTCCATAAATTTCGCAGTAAAAGAGGAAAGGAACCAATGAAACTTCAACGCACGAGCGGAATTCTCGCACACGTAACATCTCTGCCTTCACCTTTTGGCATCGGCGATGTGGGGAGTTCTGCCCTCAATTTTCTCAATTTTCTTGAGCAGAGTGAACAGAGTTGCTGGCAGATACTGCCAACGGTTCCCACCTGTGAACACTTCAATCACTCTCCCTATATGAGCAGTTCCGCTTTTGCAGGTAATTCCCTGCTTATCTCCCCTGAATCTCTTAGAGATGACGGCTTCATTTATGATGAGGATCTCAACGACCACCCCTCCTTTTCTCCCTTCTTTGTCGAATTTGAGAAAGCATGCCAGTTCAAAGAGAAACTTATAGCTGTCGCTGCAGCCAATTTCCAGCGGACAGATTCTTCGTGCAGAAAATATGCTGCCGATTTTGAAAGCTTCATTAAAACAACAAAATGGCTTCGTGACTATGCCCTGTTCATGACAGCAAAAGAGGTCTTCAACCAGACTGTGTGGAGCGAGTGGCCATTGGATATTGCCGGACGCAATAAAAAGGCCCTTGACGCCTTTGAAGCCGAATATCGCGACCGTATCACCTATTACAACGTAGAACAGTTTCTCTTCTCCATGCAGTGGAAGCGTCTAAAAGAAAAAGCTGAAGAGAAAGGTATCCAGCTCTTTGGCGATGTCCCCATTTATGTCAGTTATGACAGCGTTGATGTATGGGTGAATCCAAATATTTTCTTCCTTGATAAAAAGACGTTCAAACCCCTCAGTGTTGCCGGTGTTCCTCCGGATTACTTTTCAAAAACCGGTCAGCGGTGGGGCAATCCTCTCTATGACTGGCAGAGCAAATCACCGGCCATCCGTAAAAAAATCTACGACTGGTGGGCGGCACGCCTTGCCCATACTTTTGAGATGGTGCATATCAGTCGCATTGACCACTTCCGCGGTTTTGAATCCTATTGGGCAGTACCCGAGAATGCCGAAACTGCAGAAACAGGCGAATGGCTGTCTGGCCCCGGAATCCGCTTCTTTGATGCCATGAAAAAACGGCTTGGAAACATAAATATTGTGGCGGAGGATCTTGGTATAATCACGTCAAAAGTAGAAGAACTGCGTGACAGGACCGGATTTCCCGGCATGAAAGTGTTGCTGTTCGCCTTTGACGGGAACCCGGACAACGCCTTTCTCCCACAGAACTACGACACACCCAACTGTATTGTCTACACTGGAACCCATGACAACAGCACTGCAGTCGGCTGGTATTTCGAAGAAGATCGAACTGATGAAGAGCGGCGTCAGATGAAATCCTATGTTAACGGCAGCCTCGGCGATAGCCATCAGGTTCACCGCGATCTAATTTATCTCGCTCACTCTTCAACAGCCTTTCTTTCCATAATTCCATTGCAGGATGTCCTCGGTTTCGGGAATGACTGCCGGATGAATACCCCTGGAACAACCGCAGGCAACTGGAAATGGCAATGCTCCAGTGAATACCTCACCGGGGAAGTCAGTACCTTTCTGCGTGAGACCACCCTGCGTTTCAATCGCGGTCGTAAAATTCCAGGAACTCCACTTCCACAAAAAAAGTGATCTATGGGAACCTTGAAACATCTTGTATTTCGTTCAGATTCGAGGCACAGGAGAAAATTTACCGCAGGAATATGTTTAATATCGGAGCCTGCCGCTTACCTCGACGTCTCGTTCCTCGCTTTGTCGGAGGATAAACTTTTTACTGTACCGAAGAAGATGAGCGAAAGGCGGATTGTTCAAGGTACCCATATTACAAAAAGTAGAGAATGGGCACGGAAGAGCCCAGTACAGGCAGTCTAAAGGCTACCTTGAAACAGCTTGTATTTCGTTCATTTCCTTCTGTAACGAAGAATATGAACGATTATTCGCTGTCCCCCCAAATTCTAAAACAGGAGAATAATCATGCCAGTGGTCAATTATCAGCAGTATTGTCAGATGTTGGATAACGCAAAGCAGAACAAATTTGCCTATCCGGCAATCAACACCACTTCAAGTGAGACTATCAACGCAGCGCTGCTTGCCTTTAAAGAGGCAAAATCAGATGGTATCATTCAAGTATCTACCGGCGGAGGCAAGTTTGGCTCGGGACTTGGTGTCGGCGACGCGGCAAAAGGTGCCATCGCCCTTGCAGACTATGCCCGCCAGATGGCGAATTACTATGATGTTAATATTGCCCTGCACACCGACCACTGCCATCCCGAGGCTGTGCCCAGTTTCCTCGTTCCCCTGCTGGCCGAGTCAAAAAAACGTACAGCAGCAGGACTCCCGCCAGTTTTCTCCTCTCACATGTTCGACGGATCGCCCATTCCGATGAAGGAGAATATTGCCCAGTCAAAAGAGATCTTCAAACAGTGCAGGGAGATGGACGTTATCCTTGAGATTGAAATCGGGGTCGTCGGCGGTGAAGAAGACGGGCATGACACCTCAAATGTCAAAAAAGAAAAGCTCTACACTACGCCGGAGGATATGGTCTTTGCAGCGAAAGAACTCCTCCCCATCGGACGTTTTCTTCTTGCAGCCACCTTTGGTAATGTTCACGGCGTCTACAAACCTGGGAATGTTAAACTCAAGCCCATCATTCTTAAAAACGGCCAGGACGCCATTGCAAAAGAACTGGGTGAAGACAAGCGCCTTGACCTCGTTTTCCACGGTGGTTCTGGTTCTGACTTGAAAGACATTCGCGATGCTGTTGACTACGGTGTGATAAAAATGAATATCGACACCGACACCCAGTACGCCTACACGCGGCCAATAGTGGATCATATGATGAAAAACTACGATGGCGTACTCAAGATAGAGGGCGAAGTCGGAAACAAGAAGGTTTACGACCCCCGGTCATGGAGCACAAAAGGGGAACGCAACATGGCAGACCGTATTATCCGTGCCTGCGAAGACCTGCGTTCCTCTGGAACCAGTCTTGGAAAAAATATCTAATACGCAGGATAATTTTAACGTTGTCCGGTGAAGTGGTTGCACACCTCATAATTCACCGTTATGTTAACGCATTATTTTTATTGCTGCAGCAATGTGTCAGCAGAAGATTAGACTCCAGAAAATGTGGCCACAAATACAAACTGCAGGTGATTCCTCCACAGTTAGACAGGGAGATGAAGGAGTTACTCTCCCGCTATATTACTATGGCCTGTGGCTGACATCGGGCAGCCAGCTGCATCGAAAACAAAGAAGAATCAGAGAGAAGGAGTTGTTGTGACTGACACAAGGAAAAGCGAAAAGACCTACGTAAAAAACGATAACACAGCAACAATTATCTGCCCCAAATGTGGAACGAGCAGAAAGGTCTCTGTGGATGGCCTGCGCAGCAAACAGCACCGCATCAAAGTACGTTGCAGTTGTGGCTATGTTTTCAAACTTGACCTTGAATTTCGCAGGCATTTCCGCAAGAACACTGATCTTCAGGGGGAGTACAATTTTGAAACCGATGCCAGGCATGTCCGTATTATTGATCTTTCAATCAGCGGCGCCTGTTTTGAGGTGAGGGGTCCCCACGATATCGAACCGGGAATGAAGGGTGAACTTGTTTTCACCCTTGATAACCGCAATATGTCAAATCTTTACCGCAAAGTTATCATCTGCACCGTCAAAGGCAGTCGTATTGGTTGTGAATTCCTTAATTCCAATACACCCTCAAGAGAGCTCGGTTTTTACATGAGGACAATCTGATTAAGCATCTTGATTTATGGGTACCTTGAAACAGCTTGTATTTCGTTTATATTCGAGGCACAGAAGGGAATTTGCCGCAGGCATATAAGTACCATAGAAATTATTTTCGTTTTTTTGAAAAGAATTTCTACGGTACTTATATGCCTGCTGACCGTTCATCAGCGGTGTGATTGATATCGGAGTAGAGCGCTTACCTCGACGTCTCGTTCCTCGCTTTGGCGGAGGATATTTTTTTGACTGTAACGAAGAAAAGGGCCGATTATTCAAGGTTCCCTGAGTTCCTTGTGTAACACGGTGACGGCCCTGCAGCTTACAGTCCCGTCGCTTTCCCGCCGAGGTAGCGTTCCGCTTCCAAAAGAAAATTTTTCAGCGTCTCTGGATGTTTCGCACTCACCAGCAGCCCCTCTTTCGCTACTGTCATATCCAGCAGTTCCCGATCCTCCACAAGATCTATCTTGTTAAAGAGCTTCAACACAGGTATTGAACCAAGGTCAAGCTGCTGCAGAATATCCTCTACCACCTGCATGTGTTCCCTGTACAGGGAGTTTGAGACATCAACCACATGCACCAGCAGGTCAGCCTCCTGCAATTCTTCCAGCGTTGCCATGAAAGCCTGCATCAAGTCTGCGGGCAAATGACGGATAAAGCCCACGGTATCAGTGAGAATTACCTCCATTTCGGTGGGAAAACGCATCCGGCGGCTGGTGGGGTCAAGAGTGGCAAAAAGCTGATCTTCCGTATATATATTACTATTTGTCAAAGTATTGAGCAAAGTGGATTTGCCAGCGTTGGTATAGCCTACGAGGGAAAGCACCGGAAGGTCGCGTTTACGCCTCTGTCCCCGGCGGCGATAACGCTCACGGCTCACCTGTTTGAGGTCATGGGCAAGACGGGCCAGGCGGTCATTAATACGACGGCGATCAATCTCCAGCCTGGTTTCCCCCGGTCCCCTTGCGCCAATCCCGCCGGTGAGACGGGAAAGAGCATCGTCACGGCTCGACAGACGAGGCAGCATATATTTTAGTTGTGCCATCTCCACCTGCAGTTTTCCTTCTCGACTGGTGGCGCGCCGGGCAAAGATATCAAGGATAAGCTGAGTGCGGTCAATAACCCGCATATCTGTAAAATCGGTAATTGAACGAATCTGAGAGGGGTTAAGTTCCTCATCAAAGATCAGGAGGTTGGCGTCAAGCTGAAGGGCAAGAATCATTATTTCGGCCAGCTTTCCCTTCCCGAGAATAAGCCGGGGATTGATCTTCCTGCGTCGCTGCAGCACCTGATCCAGTACCTCAACCTCCGCCGAACTCGCCAGTTCAGCCAGCTCAGTGAGCGATTCTTCCGCGTGCAGCCGTGCCTCTGTGGAGACAGAGACGAGAATCGCACGGTCTCCGTCGCTCTCCACCCTCCGAGACTTGCTCACACGACTGAATTCCCCCTCAAGGGCAGCGATCAGTTCCCCCGCAGAATCTTTCTGCTGTGCCGGATGTACCGGTTTAAGAAAACTCCACCCCCTGCCCTCTTCAACTTCAGGCAGCAGATGAACGGTGTACAGCAGGCGGGGCAAACCGTCTTTTTCCACTTCAAGCATGGAGAGCAGATCAAGCCGGAGAAAGAGCAGATCCATCAGATCTTCTTCGCTGATCGCCTCTCCTCCAAGATGGGTATGAACAAGGCGCAGTCCACGCAGGCGGCCACCTGCTGCACGGATATTTCCAAGTGACGGAATAACTATATGCGCATAGTCCCCGACAATCAACATCTCCACCTTGCCGGCACGGTTGATCAACAGCCCGAGCTGGCGGTTCAATTCAAAACTCAACTCGGCCAGTGTCCTCGCCATCTCCGGACTTATAATCTGTTCGCGCCCGCTTTTTCTTCCGGCAAGCCGCTCCAGTGCTTTAATCTGGCTGGTCTTCAGCCCGTTAAGATTTCCTTCAATCA
>JALNVI010000068.1 GCA_023231425.1 Desulforhopalus sp.
GAGAAGATTACACTCAATATATCAAGACCACCAGGGATTGAGGGTGATACGAAAACAATAGAATCCAGCAAATTAACCGTTGTTCCAGGTCTTCGCTCCACAAGGATAGAATTATCCTTTACTGTGCGCTCCACACGCGGGGATCAGCAAACAATAATTCTGCCCGACAATGTTATTTTACAGTCTTTTAAAATTAATAGCCGACAACAACCTGTCAAAAATGACAATACGGTAGTCGTTCCACTTGTGCCAGGATCTCAGCAAATTGAAATTGAGATGAATTCACCGAGCGGAATCAGCATGTTCTTTAAAGTGCCGAAAATTAATATCGCTCTGGACAGTGTGAACAATGAGATTGAGATAAAAACAGGTGCACGCTGGGTGTGGTTTGTTTGTGGCCCACAGCAGGGGCCAACAATACTTTTCTACAGTGAACTTCTCATTATATTGCTGGTTGCAATAACATTGGGGAAATCAAAGTTAACGCCACTCTCTACTTTCAAATGGATTATTCTCGGCCTCGGTCTGAGTCAGAGCGGGTTGATTCCCTGCATGATAATTGTCGCATGGTTTACAGCTTTGCAGTACCGCAAGATCAAAGGGGGATCATTCTCGGGCAGGGCTTTTAATTGTCTGCAGATTGTTCTTGTCCTGTTAACTGTACTTTCGTTTGGAGCGATTATTTATGCTGTACAACATGGTTTGCTCGGACATCCTGATATGCAGATTGCAGGTAATGGTTCTAACAGTTATTTTTTACGCTGGTATCAAGATCATGTTGCCGCAGTTTTACCGCAACCAATCGTTGTTTCAATTCCTATAATGGCCTATAGAATACTCATGCTGATTTGGGCATTATGGCTCGCCTTCAACCTCCTGACATGGGTCAAGTGGGGATGGGAATGTTTAACAGCAGAAAAGATGTGGGTTGACTCTGGATTCAGACGCAAAAAGAAAGCTCAGGGTGACGTTTAAACAAAAGATACTATACATAGCATCTGAATATAAGGGCCCATTGAGCTAATACTCTGAAAAAATAAAGGCAGAAGTATGAAAATTGGTTTTCCCGTTGACAGCAATAATCTCGATGCCCAAATCACAGAGAAAATGAGCAGCGCCACCTGGCTCCTTGTTATTGACACCGATGATATGAGTTTTGAGGCAGTGCCAGCTCCACAAATGTCCGCCAGATCAGGTGCCGGTGTCCAGGGCCTTACCCTTCTGCTTGAAATGGGCGCCGAGATCCTGATGATCGGTTACATCGCGCCCCATATTGCCCAGCCCCTTGAAAAAAGCGGTATTAAGGTGATCACCGGCGTCAGCGGCCGTGTAGAAGATCGGGTTAATCAATATGCAGAATTAAATAAATCCAAAATTTTCACACCGCAAAAAGGATTTGCCCGCAGTGCTTTTCAAAAAACCATGAAGCAATTTTCCTCCATGCTTCCAGTGCTGCTGGGGGTTATCATGATCATGGGCCTTGTTCAGGCCTTTTTATCCAAAGAGCTGATATTAAAGATTTTCTCTAAAAATCCACTCATGGACACCATTATCGGAACGTTCACCGGGAGCATTTTTGCCGGCAATCCGGTTAATTCCTATGTAATAGGCCAGTCATTGCTCAAACTGGGCGCGGGATGGGCCGGTGTTTGTGCCCTGATGTTTTCATGGGTGAGCATCGGACTGGTTCAAATGCCTGCAGAGGTCCAGGCCATGGGCTTCCGGTTTACAATGGTCCGGAACAGTGCTGCTTTTATCATCACCATTGTGGCATCACTGCTGACAGTTTTTTTTGCAGGAGTATGGTAATGCCTTTTCCAAAACCACTGCAATCCTGGATATTTCCGGCCTGTGCTGCCGCCACCTGTATTGTTGTGTGGATAATAGTCCCTGAGAAAATCAATCCAACTCTCAGAATTATAAAAACTATTACCCTGCAGATGGCCATTCCTCTTTTGATTTCACTTTTTATGATGTTTTTATTGAATATGTATATATCTGCCGCCTGCATAACCCGGTTGATGGGTAAAAAAAAGGGGCTCTCAGGAATGCTATTTTCATCCATTGCCGGTATCGTTTCCATGGGACCTGTTTTTGCCTGGTTCCCTTTTCTTAAGGCATTGAAAGGAAAAGGAATGGCCGATATATATCTGGCCAATTTTTTATCCTGCAGAGCGGTAAAGCCTGTGCTTTTTCCGGTATTAATTACTTATTTCGGCTGGCGATTTTCACTGGTTTTCATAATCATGAGTCTGGCAAGCGCCTGGGGAATAGCCTTTGTTGTTTTTCTGTCAGGAAAAAGACTGAGATAAAAGAGCAGGAAACTTTTGAATGGAAAATACAGGTTTGGTAACCGTATATTTAATTTACAGCCAGGGACAATCCCCTGTTTATCAAGAGGGAACATCGAATAACTAGTCTTTCGTCTATTTTCTTCGTTACAGTTAAAAATTTATCCTCAGAGGCAAGCGAGAGACTCCGATATTAAAAATGGCTGAAATAAATTCAGCCCGTGTTCCGTGAATATGAGCAAGATACAAGTTGTTTCACGTTTCCCGGCGGTAAAGAATGAATAGGAAGTATAGGCCGCTGCATTAAACGCAACCTGGTTAAGTCTAAAAGAATAAAAAACAGAAATTTATCACTAATCCAGAGTAAAGACACAGGTGACAAACACGAATGATAATCTGTTGTGGGAAACATTTTGGTTGAAAATTTTGACCGTGAAACATATACTTATCTACAGGAGGCTTCTATGCTGGCCAGCTTTGCTGTTCTCCCCTTTGGTGCGGGCGAAGAATTAAAGGAACTCGTTGCTGAATCTCTTTCGATAGTCGAAAAATCAGGGCTCAATTATAGACTCGGAGCAATGCAAACAACACTTGAAGGTGATTCTGATGAAGTCATGAGTGTTATTATGCAATGCCATAAACGTGTTTTAGAATTGGTGCCACGAGTACTCACAAACATTACTATCGATGATCGAAAAGGTGCAACAAATCGTCTTATCGGAAAAGTTACTGATGTAGAGAGCGTTCTTGGACGGGAGCTAAAACATGAGGAATGAGACCCTGGCAGATGAGGATGCCCCAGGTATTGGAAAAATGAGCCCTGACAGGATGGAAGAACTTGTTGCCGGTTGTTTTGGAGCTCCCAGTTCAAAAGTTATAGTAGGTCCGGGACAAGGATTAGATGCTGGAATTATCAGTCTTGATGATGATCGAATTATGGCGGTTGCTGAAGATCCAGTTTTCCCTGCTGCAGGACTTTCACTCGAAATGTTTGGCCAACTTACTGTTCATATTGGAGCCAGTGATGTTGCCGTAACCGGGGTAAAACCTGAGTTTATGACCTATTCTCTTTTACTCCCTCCAAAATTTCCAGAAAAAGACACAAGAACAATTATCAGCTCAATATCTAAAACAGCAACGGAACTCGGGATTACAATTGTCGGAGGACACACCGGCTGGTATGGAGCTGTCACGATACCCACCGTTGGTGGTATTACGGTCTGGGGATATGCTCAAAAAGATAAATGGATTTCTCCAGGGGGGGCAAAAGATGGCGATGTCCTTTTAATGACAAAAGGCCCGGCAATTGAAGCAGCTGCCCTGCTCGCCGTATTGAACAAAAACTACCTGGCTCGTTCGATGAAAGCAAATTTACTTGAGAGAGTTTTACAGAGAACAAACGAAATTACCGTTGTATCAGATGCCTCTGTCGCATTTAAAGCAGGTGGTGTTCATTCAATGCATGATGCAACCGAAGGTGGAGTCCTTTGCGGATTGTGGGAAATATCCTCATCTGCACGGATGTCTCTTTTTGCCGATTTTGACAATGTAACTATCCCTGAAGACATTGCTCAATGTGCTTCAATTTTAGGGTTTGATCCATGGCAATCTATAAGTGAAGGGACTTTACTTTTATCAGTAGTTCCAGGACACGTTGCACGTGTTAAAAAAGCACTGGAAAATTCAGGCTCGGCATGCTTTAAACTTGGGTATTTTGACAAAAAACTTCCATCAAGTATGCTAACCCGTAATGGAGTTACTACAAAGATGCCAGCTCCAGGTCCCGATCAATTTTGGGATCTTTTTGCAAACCCACATAAGTAAAAAGCACTTTGACAATTTGTTAAAGGACACGAACAGGATGTGTTCCACCACTGGCAGGAAGGCCTTTGTTGATTCTCCGGCTTTTGTTAAACAAAGCAGAATTCCGAAGAGATACAACATTCTTTTCCCCAGGGAAGCGTCTCTCCCTGTCGGGTCATCGAAAAAATCAGGGGCCATGTCAATTTTTTCAGCAGGGAACATCGAATAACCGGTCTTTCGTCCATCTTCTTTGTTACAGTCAAAAATTTATCCTCCGACAAAGCGAGGAACGAGACGTCGAGGTAAGCGTTAGACTCCAGGTAAGCGCTAGACTCCAGGTAAGCGTTAGACTCCGTGATCAAAGTTATACCTGTGATAAATTTTCTTCTGTGCTTCGAAAATGGCCGAAATACAAGCTGTTTCAAGGTACCCGCAGATGAGCAGTCAGTAACTGCAGCTGCCTGCATTGCGTACCATGTTGAGCGGGAGCAATTATTTAAGATGCAGCATGGTGTTGCCAATGTGCCAAGAGATTTGGCAATATATGTACTTAGGGCTTATAGTGCAAAGACCATGACTCAGACTGGTTCAATCTTTAGTATAAAAGGGACATCGAATAACCAGTTTTTCGTCCATCTTCTTTGTTATAGTGAAAATTTATCCTCCGACAAAGCGAGGAACGAGACGTCGAGGTAAGTGCCAGACTCCAATATCAGTCACATATCTGCGGTAAATTTTTTCTTGTGCTCCGAATATGAACGAGATACAAGGATCTTCAAGGTACCATGAAGATCTACAGCACAGTGAGTCCGGCCATTACCCGTGTTCAGCATTCGCTGATTCGGGAGTCAGCTGGGCAAGAGAGGTATCTGAACATTTGCCAACAGCGCAGGGAAAGTCAACCGAAGACTTGACCCCTTTTATTTAACCATCGCTATGATGAGGAAAAAATCACAGATGAGAATTGTCCATTTTTTTTGTATCTCTTGTATCGTACTCACCAGCTCCATGGATGTTCTGGTTGCCGACCCGGCAACTGCCTTTGAGTTTCAGACGGTTATAGATAAGGCAAAAGGGCTGGCGGCAAAGCCATATATGGAACCTGCCCCCATCCCGAATTTCATGAAAAACCTGAACTACAGCGAGTATCAGAATATTCGTTTTAATCCTGAAAAAAATCTTTGGCGGGAATCCCATTCGCGTTTTCAGGTTATGCTCATGTCTCCCGGACTCTTCTATGGGAATGCCGTTGCCATAAATATAATTGATTCGACAGGAACCCATTCCCTGCCTTATCGTCGCAACTATTTCACCTTTACCGACCCCGAGTTGGAGAAGCGAATTCCCGACGACCTGGGCTATGCAGGCTTCAAACTCACCTACCCACTGCGGGGAAAAGATGAACAGAACCAGTTTCTGGTATTTGCTGGCGCCAGTTATTTTCGGTCTGTCGGGGGGAATAATTCCTTTGGGCTGTCGTTCCGTGGTGCAGCTCTTGATACGGGCCTCCCCACCGGCGAGGAATTCCCGTCTTTTGTCGAATACTGGCTGGTTCGCCCGATGCCAGATGCCAATACAATGATGGTCTATGCCCTGCTTGACAGCAAGAGCATGACCGGTGCATATTCCTTCAAGATTACCCCCGGAGTGACAACAACTGCAGATATCAAAGCAATTATTTTTCCACGCAAAGAACTGGAATTACTGGGCATGGCACCCTTGACCAGCATGTTCTATTTCGGCGAAAATACCGGACGCCCTGTGGGGGAGTGGCGGCGGCAGGTACATGATTCGGACGGGCTTCTTATCAACAACGGTTCAACCGGCGAGTGGCTCTGGCGTCCGCTCCTCAATCCAAAAAAACTGCAGATGGATTACTTTCAGACAGAAAACGTTCGGGGCTTCGGACTCCTCCAGCGGGATACCAGCTTCATGGATTATCTTGATACCGAAGCACATTACCAGAAACGCCCGAGTGCCTGGGTTGAGCCCAAAGGTGACTGGGGCCTCGGGAAGGTGGTTCTTGTAGAATTGCCCTCTCCTGCCGAAACCAATGATAATATCGTTGCTTTCTGGACTCCTTCAGGCAAAGTCACTCCTGGCAAGCCGGTTACTCTGGAATATTTGCTGAAAGTCGGTGACTACTCTATCGCTGGCGATAAGATGGCATCGGCCATCAACACCCTGGTTGGCGACGGCAACCGCGTTGGCGGCGGTTCTTCAGCAGGAGCGTATCGGATTATTGTCGATTTTGCCGGGGGCGCTCTGGCCAAAACCTCTCCGAAGACCAGACTAAAGGCGTCTGTTTCCGCTCAGGGCGACGGCGTAATTGTTGACCAGTATGTCGAATATGTGCCGGCACTGCACTGCTGGAGATTGTCAATTTTGGCAAAACCTGTCGGAAACACACCTCTGTTGCTGCGCGCGTTTCTTCAAAAAGGCGAGGAAACCCTGACTGAAACATGGACATATCGACTGGATAATGACAACGACATTCGCGGCAACACCAATTGACAGGCAGGAGCGAGCCATGCAAAATATTACCTCTGAAGATTTATTCGACAGAATTTGCAGCTATCTCCGCCTGAGTGGCGTGCCGCTTCGGCTGGATTCCACCTTGATCGCTTTGGAACTGGTCAAAGAAATCCTCGCCAGCGATACAACCGACGTCCTTGACAGGATCATTGTCGAACTGCCGAAGCGTCTACAGATACCCGAGATCTCTTTACCTCTTCTCTGCCCCCTGGTAAACAGGGGCAGCATAGGCTATCAGGACGAATAATGAGCCCCACACACATTGCCGACCCGACTCAGGCGGTCGGCAAAAAAACTGTTCATATCTGGAAATTTCGGGCATTGATGCGCCGAACCGTACTCGGCACCCTGGTTCTGGGCCAGACGATTATTGCCACCTGGGCCATGATCATAGTGCTGCCCTATCATGGGGGAGATATCCTTGAAATCAGCCTCGCCGGAGTGTTCAGCCTGCTTTTTTTCGGGATTTCCGTAGGTTTCTGGTTAGGGCTCTATGGCTTCGTTGTCCGTCTGTTCGGCGGCGACCGGATGTCCCTGATGCACAGACATCCCCCCGAGACGCTCGCCTCGGTCCAACCGGCTCGAACGGCAATCATCATGCCGATCTATCATGAACCGGTTGACCGAACATTTGCCCGCCTGCAGGCTATATATCGTTCTCTTGCGGCAACGGGTCACATCGAACATTTCGAATTTTTCGTCATCTCCGACAGCCACGATCCTCAATACTGGCTGGCCGAACAGGCTGTCTGGTACCACCTCTGCAAGAAACTGAACGCAGACGGTCGCATCTTCTATCGCCGCCGCCCCATCAACCTGAAGTATAAAAGCGGCAATGTTGCCGATTTTTTACGCCGATGGGGACGAAATTACAAGTATGTGATGGTCCTCGACGCCGACAGTCTTATTGCCGGTGAAACCATTCTCCAGATGGTCCGCCTGCTCGAAGTGGAACCTAAGGTCGGTATCCTGCAAAGCTGCCCGCTCATTGTCAATGCCGAATCGCTGTTTGCCCGGGTACAACAATTCGCCAATCATCTTTATGGTCCCATCTTTACCACCGGTCTCGCCGCCCTGCAGCTGGGTGAGGCCGCCTACTGGGGGCATAATGCCCTCATTCGGTCTGAGGCGTTTATGCGCCATTGCGGCCTGAGGAAGCTTCCCGGCAGAGGCATTTTCAGTGGAGCGATTATGAGTCACGACTTCGTCGAGGCCGCCTATATGGTCAGGGCCGGATACGAGGTCTGGCTTGAGCCGGAATTGATAAGTTCTTACGAAGAGTGCCCCCCGACCCTGGTCGAGGACCTCACCCGGGACAAGCGCTGGGCCAAAGGCAATCTACAGCATCTCTGGCTGGTGTTCCGGGGTAAAAATATAAGGATGGCGCACCGCCTGGCCTTTCTCAATGGGGTCATGTCGTATGTCGCGTCTCCGCTCTGGCTGCTCTTTCTAATCCTGTCGACCGGCGTTGCCACCCGGCTTATTCTTTGGCCGATCAACTATTTCCCAGACAAGAACAGTCCGTTTCCGGTCTGGCCGGAGTGGAATCCGCACATGGCCCTTGCTCTTGTCTCAAGTACTTTTCTTTTGCTGTTTCTGCCAAAATTTCTGGCTGTTCTGGATGCAGCCTACAAAAGAAGGCTCTCTGGATTTGGCGGCATTCTGTCAACTTTTTTCAGTATGATCCTGGAAATTCTGGTTTCCTCCCTGCTGGCACCAGTTCGCATGCTCGCTCACTCCCGTTTCGTCATAGACGCCCTCTTCAACCTCAATCTCAAATGGGCAGGACAGAATCGCAGCAGTGAAACATCCTGGCAGCAAACCCTGATCAGCCAGTTGCCGGGAAGCATCCTTGCTGCCTGCTGGGCGGGATTCACCTATCGGCTGGATTTCATTTTTTTCCTGTGGTCACTCCCGGTGGTTGTCCCTCTACTGCTTGCGGCACCGATATCAATTATTCTTGGTAAAGTCAAAGTTGGCACGATGCTGAAAAAAATCGGCATCCTCCGTATCCCGGAAGAGATTAAGGGAAACGCCCTCCTTGACGAGCTTGTCCAGCACGACATCCGGACAACCAGTTATGCCCATCTGACGGTCTTTGAAGAAGCAATTCTTGCCCCCGCCGTGAACAAACTACACCAGGCCTTTGCCCGCCAGCATCACGGCAGGGAGCAAATGGATGTACTGCACAACCTGAGGCGCCGCTGCCTTGAGGAGGGCATCTCCAGACTCAACATCCGCGAACAAAGCATCCTTGCCCAGGATCGGGAGACTCTGCAATGGCTGCATCAGGCGGTATGGCGTGCCGAGAGCGGCAGTTACTGGGCCAAGCTCATCAAGAGTCTGGAAGGGACATCAAGAAACGACTATATTTCGTAAGGGAACCTTGCAACAGCTTGTATTTCGTTTATATTCAAGGCTCAGGAGAAAATTTATTGCAGCCATGTTTGATATCTCGACGTCTCGTTTTTCGCGTTGTCGGAGGATAACTTTTTGACTGCAACAAAGAAGATGGGCTATTATCCGATGTCCCCTTGATTCAATCATTGTATCACGAGGCCCTCCTGATTACAGCAACTCCACCTGGAAACAAAAGTAAGCCACTAACCGCTCCCGGCCTAAGCCGCAAATCAACACTTGCTTACCCATACTCCCACATCAAGAACAGAACCCGAGGCGCCAACGAATGACCCCGCTACAGGGGGCACCGACTCGGGTAATCGTGCTACCGCTACGGCGATGTGATCGGTTCCCGCCACGTCCCCAATAGTCGGGTCGAATCCCTTCCATCCTGCGCCGGGCAAATAGACCTCGGCCCACGCATGGGTAGTACCAATTACATGCGACATGAGCGGAGCGGGTAGTGTAACGTTCTTTCTGTAAATTCTGTTTTGGCCTTGCTGAAAGCAGGCCATCGATTACCCTTTCGGGACCCATTACTAACCTCTAACCCGAAAGAAAAAAACAAAGCCCTGCGCTGAATTCAAGAAATAAGTGCAACACGTTTGCCAGTGAAGACTTCCAGTGGTGCCAGCCCTTTTAAGACCTTTCCTGGTGTCAAATTCAACAACAGGACTTCGTTGTCTCTTTCCTTTTGAAAAAGAATTTCCATATCAAATTTTTTGGGCCAGAGTCTTCTGAGTCTCCCATTGGTCTTTTCATTTGTTCCTCTCTGCCAGCTTGCGTATGGTTTTGCAAAAAAGACCTCAGAGTCCCTGGAATAACCAGCCTTTCGCCCATCTTCTTCGATATTCCCAATAGATATTTGCCAACAGCTTGAGACAAGTCGGCCAACGACGTGATTTTTTTATTCTCGGATAAAAATTAAGAAATCAGATCCGAATCTGCACATGTTGTATGATTACACGTAGACGACACTCAAACCCGTTGGGCCACCATATCAATAACAACACTACACATAAGAGTACCTTGAAACAGCTTGTATTTCGTTCATATTCGAGGCACAGGAGGAAATTTGCCACAGGCAGATGTTTTTGATATCGGCGTCTGGCGCTTACCTCGACGTCTCATTCCTCGCTTTGTCGGAGGATAAATTTTTTACTGTACGAAGAAGATGGGTTAAAACTGATTATTCAAGGTACGCATAACTGTGACAGGCTCAAATGCACCGGCCATATTATTGGAAATAACAGGAGACATTGAGATGACAACTAAATGGAATGCGACCCCAAAAAACGACCGCTTTGATCCTGATGAGAGTCAGAAGGCTATGAAGGCTGTTGTTACTGCCGGGAATGGCGGATATGACACGCTCGAGTGTCGAGAGGTAAGCATCCCTGCGATTAAACCAGGTGAGGTGCTGCTGCAGGTTCTGGCTGCCGGGGTCAACAACACCGAAATAAATACACGCGTTGGCTGGTACTCTTCATCGGTTAATACCGGGACAGAGGATGCAGCAACTTCCGAGGAACAACTGGTCTCTGAAAAGGCTGACGGAGGCTGGAACGAGACAACACCTTTCCCCTTTATCCAGGGCACAGATTGCTGTGGGCGTATTGTTGCCGTTGCCCCTGGCGGAGATGAAAGCACCATTGGTTCACGGGTACTCGTGCGGGCATGCATGCGCCAGTCAGGCTTTGCGTCCATGGACAACATCTGGATGGGCTCTGATTTCGACGGAGCTTTTGCCCAGTTCGTCAAAGTCCCCGCGACAGAAGTTTTCGCTGTGAACTGCGACTGGAGTGATGCTGAACTTGCCACAATTCCCTGTGCATACGGAACCGCTGAAAACATGGTGCAGCGCAGCGGGGTGTGCAAGGGAGAACATGTTCTGGTTGCAGGAGCGTCCGGCGGTGTCGGCTCAGCCGTCGTACAGCTGGCAAAACGACGGGGGGCCACGGTGACGGCGATTGCGGGAAAGGCGAAGATGGAACAGGTTCTTTCTCTTGGAGCGGATCGTGTTATTGATCGTAATGAGGATATCGTTGACAGCCTCGGCGAGAACACGGTGGATGTCGTTATTGATAACGTTGCGGGGCCAGCCTTTGGAAGCATGTTGAGGGTGCTGAAGCGAGGCAAAAGATACGTCTCCTCCGGGGCGATTGGCGGACCGCTGGTGACACTCGACATGCGCAACTTCTATCTGAAGGATTTAACGTTAATTGGCTGTACAGCATGGGACGAGCCGGTTTTCCCAAATCTTATCTCTTACATCGAGCGCGGTGAGTTGCGGCCGATTGTCGCGAAGTCCTTTCCCCTTGAACAGATTTCAGATGCACAACGTGAATTTCTTGAGAAGAAACATGTTGGCAATTTCGTTTTGATTCCACCACCGCTGGATGATTGATAAAGGAGAGTTTTTTAATCAATGAACATTCGGTGACGGCTGTTGTTTGCCCTGCAGGCGGGGGAAAGTGGAATTGGCACAACGCGATAATTCTGACGTTGCTGTAGACAAGGCATGCCTTGTCTCTACGGTGATGGCAAGTGCAACGGGAATGACAATCGTTATTGAAGACGGGACACTGTTGTTTTATCATTACTGCAAACGCCAATACATCCGATTTCTGGAATGCTTCTGATAGAACTGGAGAAAACCATCAGCTGAACCGACAAATAAAAAACGCCCTGTGCTGAAAAGCACAGGGCGTTTTTGGTTCTAAAAGATCTTACAGCTTACTCATCATCAAGCAGGTTACCACTGGCAAGAATCTTTCTGCACAGGAAGTTGGACAGAACAATTACCAGCAACCATCCAATCAGCATGAATGCATTCATCATAGCTCATCTCCTTTAGTAGGCATGTCCATTTTCGACATCATCAACGCCAATTTTAATGAAGTCCATTTTTCTCCAGACCACAATAATATAGGCCAGTACCACCGGGATGAGCAGCGCCACATAGCCCATTACAGTGAGTGTGTAGTGAGTTGACGACGCATTGTGAATCGTCAGACTCGACTGCAGATCACTAAACGACGGGTAGAAGGCGGTACCATTGAAGGCTGCAGTAAACAGCAAGGCAAGAGCCACAAGGAAGGTGCCGGAACCACCAAACCAGATGCCAGTGCGCCCGATACCTAAACCGGTACGGGTAACACCTATGATGCACAGGAGCAAACCGACGACCAGCATGCCAAGGACCCAGGGCATGGCAAGAATATTGCTGAGATATTTATGAGCGACCATGCTGACAACACCGTCAGCCCCCACACCATAACCATCCATCAGCAGCAGAGCGACGAGGACATAGAGCAGAAAAGGCAGAGAGATCAGGAAGCTGACGAGACACTGCCTGCGAGTTCGTTCTTCAAGGTCCCGATTACTGGTGAAATCGATATTATTGACCAGATACATTGCTCCGAGAGTCCGCGCATTGAAGACAAGAAAGAGGCCAAAGCAGATATTGAAAACAGTGCCAGGGCGAATATAGAGCGCCGCACCAAGGCCGCGCAGCGGGCTGCCCCAGATGACCTGGTTGTATTCATTAAGGCTGAAGTTGGAACCGGTGAAAAATGTTCCGAGAGCCGCCCCAATGAGTAAAATACCGACAGAACCATTGATAAACATCAAGAATTCATAAAATCCGGAACCAAAGACATTATTTGGTTTCTTACGAAACTCATAGCTGACCGCCTGCATAATGAAGGTGAAAAGAATCAGCATCCAGACCCAGTAGGCTCCACCGAAAGAGGTAGCGTAGAACTTCGGAAAGGCAGCAAAGAGTCCGCCGCCGAAGAGCACGAGGGTCGTGAACGTAATCTCCCATTTTCGTCCTAGGGAATTGATAACAAGGGATTTCTCCTGATCCGTTTTGGCAATCTGCCAGAGCAGCGTCTGTCCGCCCTGTACAAAAGTCATAAAAAGGAAAAGTGCCCCGACTATAGAGCAGATAACCCACCAGATTACCTGCAACGTTGAAATATCCAGACTGCCAATCATTTTATTCGGCCTCCGGTCCCAGGTTGATTTGTTTGATCATGATGCTGACTTCGGCAATAGCGAGAGCGGTAAAGAGCACAAGAAAGATAAAGAAAGTTGCCTGAACATGGCCTGCATCTATTTTTGTGGCCGCCACATCGGTAAGCAGCCGCCCCTGCATAACCCATGGCTGACGCCCAACCTCGGCAACAACCCAGCCAAGTTCTGAGGCTGCATACATGAGCGGAAAACAGAGAAGCCCGAGCAGCTGCAGCCATACATGCCGATCCATGCTGCCCCGCCTGCTGAAAATCAAAAAGAGGAACATCGCAAAAATAATAAAGGAGCCCACATATACCATATAGTGGAAAGAGTAGAAGGCAGTGGGCACCGACGGAACCGCATCGACGGGGTCCTTCATATAGCCCCAGCCCATATAATCAGAATTGGCTTCAAAACGCGTCAAGGCTTCAGCTTTGGCTGCATCATCACCCTCTTTTGCCGCCGCCTTCAGATCCTTCAGGGCAGCCACGGCAAGTTTTCCTTTTTCTATCTTCTCAACAGCACCCATTACGTTATGTTCAGGATTCCCGTACACGAGATCATTAATACCAGGGACAAAGCCATTCAAGGTTCTGGTGGCTAAAAAAGAAAGACCTTTGGGAATGGCGATCTCATACGTAAACTCCGGGCCCTCTACACCGGGCTTCTTGTCCGGATTGAGAATACCAAAGGCAACAATGGCCTGCCCTTCATGTCCATCATACAGACCTTCAACCGCAGCGAGTTTCATCGGCTGATAAACAGCAACATCATAGCCGGATTCGTCACCGGTTACCGCTGTGGCGATGGCAGCAATAAAACCGAAGGTAGCTGCAACAGCAATGGAACGCTTCGCCATCCTGACATGTTTCTTACGCAGCAGATACCAGCAGGAGATGGAAATGACAAAGCAGGCACCCACGACAAAACTGGAGGTAGTGGTGTGGGTAAATTTGGAGATTGCGACGGGATTAGAAATCACAGCAAAGAAGTTCTCCATCTCAAAGCGAACTGTGTCCGGATTGAAACGCATCCCCACCGGATTCTGCATCCAGCCGTTAGCCACAAGGATCCACAGTGCGGAGAGGCTGGAGCCAATGGCAACCATCCAGGTGGCAAAGAGGTGAAAACCTTTGGACACTCGATTCCAACCGAAAAACATCACCGCAAAGAAGGTCGCCTCAAGGAAAAATGCGGCGATCCCTTCGATGGCCAGCGGGGCACCAAAGATATCACCCATCATCCATGAGTATGTGGACCAGTTAGTTCCAAACTCAAATTCGAGAATAATACCGGTGGCAACGCCGATGGCGAAGTTAATACCGAAAAGGGTCATCCAGAAGTGGGTAAGCCGCTTCCACTCTTTACTACCTGTTTTTACATAGATTGATTCGAAAAACGCACACAGGAAAGAAAGCCCCAGGGTAATCGGGACAAACAACCAGTGATACAATGCCGTCAGGGCAAACTGCGCTTGCGCCCAGTTCACCGAGGCCAGATCAATTTCCATCAAATCCTCCGTAGTTGTGCTTCAAAAAATATTACTCTTGCGCCGTACCCGTTATCTGCTCAGCAACGTAGTCGGCCCTCTGCTGGTCTGTAGAAAAATTTGTCCCGAGAAAATCTGGAAAAAAGAAGAGCCTCAACACCGCAAACATAATGAAAAGCTTCAGTCCGATGATCAGCCACAGGGTTTTACCAACCTTCATGCGTCTGAAACCATCTTTGTAGAAACAAAACACACGCAGTGGCAATTGAAAAAAATGTGACAATTGAGACATTTTTCTTTTTCCTTTTATCCGGAAATTATATCCCCTCAGAGTAGCCCTTCACCCCCAAACCCCTCTGAATTCGCGGCAATGGCACGTTTAAAGATACCCGCTGCAATTTACAGGTGTCAATAATAATTATCATTTCCATACATTCCCGTTCACCTGCCTGTCATTTTCCATATCCTCTACAATTGCTGTTTTTCCCGTTTCTCGAATTTTTAGTCCACTTTTCCGGCAGCAGTAAAAACTCGTTTAGAATGAAAAGAGGAAATGAGACAGATCAGGGGGGTACAATGCGAAAAAGGCCCGCTGTTTCCAACGGGCCTGAGTTCCATCCTGTATCAAACTCTTACAGGGACAGCGAATAATCGCCCATCTTCTGCGTTACAGTAAAAAATTTATCCTCCGACAAAGCGAGGAACAAGACGTCGAGGTAAGCGCCAGACTCCAGGTAAGCGC
>JALNVI010000069.1 GCA_023231425.1 Desulforhopalus sp.
ATCAACCAGATGAGGAAACTGCCCAGCCAGATTCACACGCAAAGCTTCATACAACTGGTTGAGCGTGGTGCGATCACCAACAGCAACATTATACACCTGATTGACTGCGTCCGGATTTTCCGAGGTAGCGGCCAACACGTTCATCTGCGCGGTGTTGTCGATGTAGCAAAAATCACGGCTGGTTTCGCCATCGCCGTTGATATACACCGGTTCGTTTTTGATGAGCGAGGATATCCATTTAGGGATCACAGCAGCATAGGCACCATCGGGATCCTGACGACGACCGAAAATATTGAAATAGCGCAGGCCGATAGTTTTGAAACCGTAAGTGCGGGCAAAGACGTCGGCGTAGAGTTCATTCACCAGCTTGGTAACAGCATACGGTGAAAGTGGCCTGCCAATCTTGTCTTCCACCTTGGGCAGATCGGGGTGATCACCATAGGTGGAGCTGCTTGCGGCATAGACGAAGCGCTTGACCTTCGCATCTCGGGCCGTAACCAGCATGTTGAGAAAGCCAGCGATGTTGTTGGTGTTGGTGGTAATGGGGTCTTCAATACTGCGCGGCACAGAGCCGAGCGCGGCCTCGTGGAGAACATAATCGACCGCACTGCTCCCCCCTTGAGAGGAGTTTACCGCACGGCGGCAGTCTTCCAGATTGCAGATATCTCCCTTGATAAACTGGAAGCCAGCCCATTGCTCTGCAGATACAAGTGTCTGTACTTCATCAAGATTGTGCTGATATCCTGTGGCAAAATTATCAAGACCAGTCACCCGCTGATTAAGCTTGAGCAGGGTCTCAAGCAGATTGCTGCCGATAAATCCAGCCACTCCGGTAATAAGCCATGTTTTGGGGTTGGCTTTCAGTTCTTCCTGTACTTCCTGATAACGTGTCATCTCTCATCCTTAAATGTTTTTGCCTTTCTTCGCATGTTTCGAGCCTTTATTCGTTGGCAAAAAGTCTTTTCGCTTTTACTTTTCTTTGCGGTTACAAACTACAAAAGGAACCACGAATGAACACGAATGGACACGAATTATTACTCATTCATAATCGCCCAAAATTGCCTTCCCGCCTTTCCCGTCCTTCCCGCTTTAAATTAAAAAATTCTTTGTTTTCAAATGCTTTTCGCTTTTACTTTTCTTCGCAGTAAAAAATGTAATTGGTCGTAGTTGTTATTAGTGAAAATTAGTGTCCATTCGTGGTTCCAAACCCTGTCCTTTCCGCTTTTGCGTTCCTTAGCGTTCTTCGCGGTAAAAATCGTCTTACCGCTTTTCGCTTTCTCCCGTCTCCTGTCTCCTTTCTCCCGTCTCCTTTCTCCCCCCCCGTCTCCTATCCAAAACATCATTCCCTCTCACCACATGACACTCCGTTTCCAAAACACAATCGCAATCCCGAACATCATATTCCGGCACAATCTCATGCAGCAGCGTCTTGATCTTTTTCACGTCATAGTCCTTGGCGGTTTCAACAAGCCGAGCAAGCTGAATTTCCAGCTGTTCCCTGAAGCCCGGGGAAAGCACCCCGGCCGTCTCAGACTCGGGCCGCAAAACCATAATGCTGTCATGGGTTGTGGAGACCACGCCTTCGCCGTGGGTAATGAGCTCTTCATAAAGCTTTTCCCCCGGGCGGATACCGGAGTATTCGATGCGGATATCCTTCTCAGGCTCCTTGCCTGAAAGACGGATGAGATCCTTTGCCATCTCCGCGATCTTCACCGGAGTGCCCATTTTTAAAATGAATATCTCTCCCCCCGTGCCCATGGTTCCCGCCTGCAGGATGAGCTGGCAGGCCTCAGGGATGGTCATGAAATATCGGGTCATTTCCGGATGGGTGACCGTGACCGGGCCGCCATTACGGATCTGCTCCTTGAACAGTGGAATAACCGAACCCGACGAGCCGATCACATTGCCAAAACGTACGGCCATGAAGCGGGTTGTGCTCTGGGGCTGGGACTGCAGGGTCAGCTCGACGATACGTTTGGTGGTTCCCATCACATTGGTGGGGCGCACCGCCTTGTCCGTGGAAATGAGGACAAACCGTTCCACCCCGTATTCAGCGGCCACATCCATGAGCACCTGGGACGCCCAGACATTATTGAACACGCCTTCCCAGGGGTTGCATTCCACCATGGGCACGTGTTTGTAGGCTGCGGCATGGAAGATGACCTGAGGACTGTATATCTCCATGACTCTGCCAAGGAGCTTCCGGTCCTGAACCCGGCCGAGAATCGGAACATACTGGCGAAATTTGAGGGTGTGGTGGAGTTCCATCTGGATAGCGTAGAGATTACATTCGGAACGTTCCAGGATGATCAGACATTTGGGCTCAAACCGGACGATCTGGCGCACCAGCTCCGACCCGATGGAGCCTCCGCCCCCGGTCACCATGACGGTTTTCCCGGTAATAAGGGAGGAGATGGCCGCGTTCTCGAGATGGACAGACGGACGTCCCAGAAGATCCTCATAACTGACTTCGCGAAAATGATTGACGCTCACCTGCCCGTCCATGAGAGCCCCCATGGCAGGCAGGGTCTTGTGGGGGATCTGGATCTTTTCACAGAGCTCGACAACCCGGCGGATCTCTTCCCCGGTGGCCGAAGGCATGGCAACGAGAATTTCCTCTACATCATGCTTGAGGACCACGGTTTCAAGATCTGTGATGGTGCCGAGAATCCGGATTCCGTGCAGGGTTCGGTTCTGTTTGGCTGGATCGTCATCCAGAAACCCCACTACTTCAAAGTTCAGCTGAGGGCTTTCAATGATCTCGCGCAGGATGCGTTCCCCCACATCCCCGGCACCGACAATGAGAATACGCTTGAGATCCTTGCGCCGGGTACGGTAGAGGGCAGGGGCCAGCAGACTGGATATTTGGAATTTCCCCTGGGTAAGAAAATAGGAACGAATAGCAACGCGCACGCCCCCCGCAAGCAGAAAGGTTAACACCGCATCAATAATAAACACAGACCGTGGGTATCCTGAAAGCCGTGCATACCAGGAGAGCAGGGCAATGGCCAGAACCTCCGCCATGACAACCGCTCGAAAAAGCCGCCAGGAATCCCGGATGTCTGTATACCGCCACATCCCCCGATAGAGGCCTGATATGAAAAAGAAGAACATCTTGCAGGGCACGAGAATGAGCAGAGAAATCCAGAAGAGATTCCAGTAGTGCGGATCAGGGGAAAAATCAAAACGCAGCAGATAGGCAAGGGTAAGGGATGCGGTGAAGATCAGAACATCGGTGATCAATACAAGATAAAGATTACGGTTTTTGAATTGTTTGAGCATTTTTTTCTCGAAAGCGGTTGGAGGACAGAAAAATTTCTTCACCGCAAAAAACACGAAGAAACACGAAAGATAAAGATATAAAAACAATCAAAGAATTTTACCGCGAAGAACGCGAAGAAAGAGAAAAGCAGATCAACCGATTGCAGTTATAACTTTTCCCTTTGCGTGTCTTAGCACTCTTCGCAGTAAATGTCCTTATCTATTTCCCTGAAATTTTAGACAAAAAAAACCTCTAATAACAATAATTTAGTTAAAATTAGATCGGGAATTATTGCTCTTTTATTTACTCAGATGTTAAAATTTCTCGAATCGATTTACAGATATACTCCAACTCTTCTCCCTTCAATTCTGTATACACAGGTAACGACACCGTCCCTTTCCAAATTCGCTCGGTATTCGGAAAATCCTCGGGTTTTAGTCCATAGTGTTCTCGGTAGTATGTCATGCGATGCAGGGGCTTGTAATGAACGCTGGTGCTAATGCCTTTGTCAGCCAGAGCATTGATAAAATCATTTCTGAAGATAGGAGTATTTTCAGTAAGTATCACAGGATACAGATGGCAGGCATGATCCGACCACTCACAGGTAAGGCCGGGAAGTTCGAGACAATCAATTCCGGCCAGATGTTTATGATAATATCTGCAACAGTCTTCGCGTTTCTGCCTAAATTCTTCGGCCCGTTCCAGCTGGGCCAGGCCGATGGCTGCGTTTACGTCAGGCATATTATATTTGTAGCCTGGAGCAACAACATCATATTCCCAGTTCGCTTTTTTTGCTGTAAATCTATCCCAGATATCCCGATTAATTCCGTGCAATCGCATAGTCTTAACCCGGGTAAAGATATCCTTGTCCTCGGTAACAACCATACCGCCTTCGCCTGTGGTAATGGTCTTGTTGGCGTAAAAACTGAAACAGGTCACATCCCCAAAAGAACCAATCCTTTTTCCGGCATGTCGTGTAGGAAAAGCATGAGCGGCATCTTCCAGAATCTTCACGCCTTTTGCCTTGCACAAAGAAAGAATACCGGGTTTTCCGTCCACATCAGCCATGCACGCAGCCTGCCCTCCGAAATGAACTACAACCAGTGCCTTGGCATCCGGATGGGTATCAAGTGCATGGGCAACAATTTCAGGAGTTATCAATCTGGTAAGGGGATCGCAATCCAAAAAAATCGGGTCCGCACCCAGATATCGGATAACCTCAGCCGAAGACGTAAAGGTCATACTTTGCACCAGCACCTTATCTCCCGGGCCGACATCAAGAGCCTCAAGCCCGAGATGCAGGGCTGCTGTGCACGAATTCACGGCACAGGCAAAACTGCCACCAACCATATCTGCAAACCGTTTCTCAAATTCTGCGGCAACTCCGGCGGTTGTCAGCCAGCCACTCGCAAGTACCTTGGTTACATATTCAGCTTCATTGCCCGAACAATCTACTTTTGCAAAAGGAATATTCATAGTACGCCTCACTTACAGAATACCGTATACGCGGTTTTAAATATTAATTTCAAATCTCCCCCAAAAGACTGATTACGAACATATTCTTCGTACAGCTCCAATTTTTTAGGCAAAATTCTTTCCTTGTAGCATCTTTCAGGATCTTCCGAACAGGAGAGAATGTCTTCTTCATTTCTGAATGCAATGGAGGCGGGATCGGTAATTCCAGGGCGGACAGTATGAACATGTCTCCACCGTTCAGGATATACGGCGACCCATTTCTCAATCTCAGGCCGAGGACCGACAATGGACATATCCCCCTTGAGAACATTGAAAAACTGGGGAAATTCATCAAGTTTGGTTTTGCGGAGAAATCGGCCAACAGTGGTTACTCGGGAAGTGTCTCCAGCATCGAAGCGGCCCTGTTCGGCCTCCATGATCGTGCGCATCGTTCTGAACTTATACAAAAAAAACTTTTTCCCATTCAAACCGACCCGAACCTGCCTGAAAAAAGCCGGACCGAGCGAAGTTGTTCGAATCACCACAATAACTACGATAAAAAGAGGAGCCAGTAGTACAAGTACCAACAGAGACACACAAAGATCAAAAAATCTTTTCATAATCACCTGAAATCATAGGTATACAAATTCATCAATCGCCCTTCGGGCGTAGAAAAGGAACCAGTCATGGACCAGCCCATTTTTTGATAAAACACGTTCACGCCATCGTTGCCCATGGCGTCGGTTGTCAAATAGCAACCAGAACTGCCCGAGTCCTTGACTGCCGCCATCCACCTTTGCACAAGCATCCGTCCAACTCCCTGTGCCTGTACATTGGGGTCCACTGCAATGGAGCTTAACAATGCATAATTCTTTGGCACAGGTACCGCTGACTTCCCACGATAAAAAAAAGCTCTCATCAACCGGGGAAGAATCACGGGCTTTCGGATAATGGCAGAAAAACTCGCCAAGATAAACGCCCACCACCTGTCGGCAAGAAGCTTGCTGAAATATCCCTCGGGATGCAGTGGGCCAATAATCCCACCCACGACACAATACTTGTTATCTATGGCCACAAACGAAGGAACTTCAGATTTGCCAATACCGTAGGCATAAAATTCCTTCAGGAAACGATCACCAAGAAAGGTCAAAAAAAAATCCGGGAAGGATTTCGTATGCACGTGCACCAAAGGAAGGAGATATTTTTTTTCAAGTTCCACAAGTTGTATCATACTCATAACCTATCAGTTGTTCCCTTTAACCGCAGCAGTAAAAATCTTTTCGAACCTATCTGCAGCACGTTCAAAAGACATGTTCTGTCTATAAAATTGCGCCCCCAATTCTCCCATTCGACATCGCGTCTCATCATTCATTTGTGCCAGCTCAATAACTCCCCGAGCAATATCCTGAGGATTCTCCGGTTCAACAATGATTCCCGCGCCTGCTTTTTTTACAAGGTCTGCGGCATCTCCTTTTACTGCCATCAATAGAGGCTTACCTGTTGCCAAATATGCCTGGGTCTTAGAAGGAATAGTTATTCGAAACAAGGGGTCATCTTTTAAATGAACCAGCAATACATCCGCTTTCTTCAAAAAATAACCTATCTGATCGGAAGTGACCCTTTCATGAAACACAATATTTTGCAGATTCATTTCCTGGCTTTTCCGAATAAGATTATCCTTCTCTACCCCACCCCCAATAAAAACGAATTGCACTTCAGGAGCCTCTTTTGCAACAATCGGGGCCGCTTGCAGGACAGCACTTAATGATTGTGCTTTACCCATATTTCCAGCGAAAATAACGTTAAATCGTTCTTTCATCTGTTCAAAAATTTTAAATCTAGCCACGGGACTGTTCAATATATTTTTTTCATCACACCAATTGTAAATAATCTCAAATTTTTCAGAAGAAACATTTTTTTGTGTAATGACATCTTTCATCCCAGGAGAAATAACGACAACCTTCTCAGCATTTTTATAGACAAAACCACACAGCTTATCCAAACACTTATATGCAAGTTTGCTATTAAACATACCCGTTGAAAAAAGACTTTCCGGCCATATATCTTGAACATGATAAACATACGGAATATTTTTCAACATTTTAAGCAACAACGCTGGAAGTCCAAGAGTTGCAGGCCCTTGGCAAACATACGCGACATCAAACGATCTTGAAACAAGGGGAGTATATAAAGCGATGGCCATGGAGAGTGAAGCATAACACAAAATACGTTTCAAAGCTGATGTACCATGGCTTGGGTATAACGGAAATCGATGCACTCGAATCCCGTTCATTACCTCCGTCATGAAAAATTTATTCCGATATTCTGGATAAATTTTTCCGCCCGGATAATTTGGAAATCCAGTCAGCACTTCGACTTCGTGGCCTCGACGAACCAATTCTTCAGCAAATGGTAAACCGAAAAAAAAATTCGGTTCGGGTTGAAAATAATGAGTTAAAAATAAAATTTTCATTATCCTTTCACATCCCACGTCCCAACATCAAATCGCCAGTCATCTTTCCCGGCATCCTCAATTCTGCCTGAAGAAAACACCCCAAGCAGGGCATTGGCCGTTAGCATTACGCTGGCTGTGGCATGACTGGCAGGCACATGAAGCACCACTGGCTTCAAAGAAGAAAGCACGTATCTTTGAACCAGCAGATTTGATGCAGGAAGTTCCCAGTCATCCGGAGTGACTACGGCTACCAGTATGGTACCGGACAGGGGACTAAACCATTTATGTTCCTTGCGATGGCCAACCCATCCCCGGGGTTCGCCCATGGTATGGGCGCGGACAGTATAGAATCTGTCCACGTTCTTCAAATCAAAATCGTTTACAAAAGAAACTACGCCCCGTTGGTCAACATGCAGGCCACCTTCAATCCGTTGCACATCCATATTTTTCATCCCTTATGCCACACATAGCGGCGTACATAATCCGTATAGCTGAGAATGATCCGGACAACCTTGTCTGATACATTGGGCATGGAATAATCCGCCACACGCCGCAGCAGCCGTTCTTCATTCCGAGGCTGAGATTCCAGAATGGCCAGAGCCTGCATGACTCTGTCTGGTTCAAGACCGGTCATCATGACGGAGGCCTCTTCCATGCCTTCCGGACGTTCGTGGGCGTTGCGGATATTAAGGGCCGGAAAATTCAGGATGGAACTTTCTTCGGTGATGGTCCCGCTGTCGGAAAGGGTTGCTTTGGCACGGATCTGCAGATGCACGTACTCAAGAAAGCCCAGGGGTTTCATGAAATGAATAAGGCGGTGACTGGTTATTGGTGACTGGTGATTGGTGACGGCTGGTGACTGGTGACTGGTTACTGGTGATTGGTGACGGCTAGTTATTGGTGACTGGTTATTGGTGACTGGTGATTTGTGACTGCTAGTGATTGGTGGCTGGTTATTGGTGCTTTGAGAGTTGTTACCAGTTACCAGTAACTGATCACCAGTCACTTCTTCTAACTTCTTTCGAGTTCTTGGATGTGTGGAGACGATGATCGGCAGTTGATAGTGGTCGGCAATGGTATTCAAGCAGGTGATGAATTTTTGAAATTGAGCCGGGTCATCAATGTTTTCTTCCCGGTGGGCACTGACCAGAAAATATTCACCCGCAGTCAGACCGAGCCGTTCCAGTACATCCGACGCTTCGATCCCGGGCAGGTAGTGGTTCAGCACCTCAAACATGGGGCTTCCAGTCTTGATCACCCGATCCGGCAGCAGTCCTTCCCGGAGAAGATACTCCCGGGCGATATCGCTGTAGCACATATTGATATCACTGATATGATCCACAATGGCCCGGTTGATCTCTTCCGGCACCCTCTGGTCAAAACAGCGGTTCCCGGCCTCCATGTGAAACACAGGAATCTTCCGCCGCTTGGCCGGATACGCCGCCAGGCAACTATTGGTATCCCCAAGGATAAGCAATGCATCCGGCTGCACCTCTGCCAGAACCTCATCCACCTTGGAAATCACGGCACCCACAGTTGCACACGCACTGTTCCCGGGTTTGGCACTTTCCAGGAAATAATCCGGCTTACGGATACCCAGTTCATCAAAAAAAATCTGATTCAACTCGTAATCATAATTCTGCCCGGTATGTACGATGATATGCTCAAAATACTCATCAAGTTTTGCCATAACACGGGAAAGACGGATGATTTCAGGGCGGGTGCCGACGACGGTTAGGACTTTTAGTTTGGTTATTGGTGACTGGTTATTGGTTATTGGTGATTGGTGACTGGTGATTGGTGATTGGTGATTAGTGACTGGTGATTCGTTACTAGTTACTAGTGACTGGTTACTAGTTACATTCTTTTCATCATTCATTATATTCATCCTGAAATCGATTTAAGGAGGCCCTGAATCATTCGAGAAATAGTAGCCAATTCATTGATTAGCTGTTCTTTTTGTTCTTCTTTCACATAACCCAGATTGCCGGAGATAATCAGCTGGGTTTCAAGTTCGGCACCGCTTGCCAAGGCAATGTAGAGAAACTGCTTGAATTCATTTTTCCCCTTTCGCGTGGCTCCTTCAGCAATGTTGGATGGTATCGACACCGCAGAACGCCGAATTTGAGAAGTCAGTCCATACAGTTCACTCTTAGGGAATGACTCTGTCATTTTGTATATACAAGTGACAAAATCAATCGATTTTTTCCAAACATCCAGATCTTTATGAGTTCGTACCATCTTCTTCTCGGCAAATATTGTAACTGGTGATTGGTAACTGGTGACTGGTAACAAGTGACTGGTAACAAGTGACTGATCTTTTGTAGTTACCAATTACTAATCACCAGTCACCAATCACTATCCCTTCTCCACTTTCTCAAAAAACGTATCCCCATCCTCCGAATCATAAAATTCATTAATCCAAAAAATCGTATACACATCTTCATCACCAATATTAGTAATATTATGCGTATACCAGACAGGCATATCCACAAATCCGGGACATTCCTCCGCATCGATGACAAAATCAAGCACCTCATCAGTTTCGATTCTTCGCAGCTGAATCCTGGCCTTGCCTTTGATGACGGCAAACCGCTCAAACTTTCTAGTGTGGTAATGATCCCCGCGCGTGATCCCGGGGACGGTGGTGGAAAAGGAGACTTGGCCGCCGGTGTTGTCCAGTTTGAGGACTTCTACGAAATGGCCGCGGTTGTCGGCGTGAGGAATAAGCTTGCCGGGGAAAAAGGTGGCGTGGTCGATGGAGCAGAAGAAGGTGTTGAACAGGGATTGCTCAAAATGGCCTTGGATTTCCGGGACGATCTGTTTGTCGAAATAGATTTGCTTGTAGGAGTTCAGAAGGGCCAGGATCTCGGAGACCTTTTTCTCTGCGCAGTGGGGAGCATAATACGGGCTTTCCATGATCTTACCCCGGAGAATACGAATAATATCCTGGCACAGGTCGGTGACGTATATCAGTTTCAGACTCCCATCCACATGAATCTCGGGCATCTCACCATGGGTCAGCTTGTGGCAGAAGGTAGCAATCACAGAATTGTAGTTGGGACGGCCAAAGGGACCGAACACATTGGGGATAATGATCCCGGTACACTTCCCGTCGGACCTGGCTGCCCACGCTTCAAAAATCCTTCTTCCTTCCCGCTTGGACGCTCCGTACAGATTATCGCGTTCTTCCTGGGAAGAGGAGGCAAAAATCACATGCGGCGTAACCTCTTCAGCCTCCATGGCCTCAACAACCTTCTGCACCAGTCCCACATTCACATCATAGAGAACCTGCATATCCTCATGCCGATTTAGAGCAGCCAAATGCACGATCACGTCACAGGAGCGGACAAATTCCCGAAGCTTGTGCGGATCATCAAAATACGTTCGCTCGAAAGGAATGCGTTCAACATCTTTTTCCACGCCTAAACAGTTAAACAAATGTAACCCGATAAACCCGTTCTGTCCGGTAATGCCGATTTTGGTTACTGGTGATTGGTGACTACTAGTTACTGGTGATTGGTGACTGGTGACTAGTGACTGGTGACTACTATTTACTGGTGATTGGTGGCTGGTTACTAGTGACTGGTGACTGGTGACTGGTGATTCGTTGTTTGAGCACATATATGCTATCTACCCTCGATGAAAATTTGTGTTCCTGCTATAAACTTGAGATTTTGGAGTTAAGCAACAGTTCAAGGGCATTAAACGCCCGTTCGCAAACTGACCGCAGACAGAAAAATTCTTCCCGGCAGACAAGATAACCACCCACAATAAAACTTAAAATCGTCTCTAACGTGCGAGAAGCACACCAGCCACCAGCCACCAGTCACCAGTCACAAATCACCAGTAACCAGTTACCAGTCACCAATCACCAGTCACCGCCCTTAAATCCCCAAATCGTCCCGAATAAAATCCAACTTCAACAACAATTCCTTCGTCCCTTCAACATTTAACCGTTCTGTATTATGGGAAGTGTATTCCTCGGCTTCATGGATGGTTTCGTTCCCGTTGGTAAAATACAGATCATAGTTGAGATCCCTGGTATCTGCGGGAACCCGGTAGTACTCGCCCATGTCTTCAGCCTTGACCATGTCTTCCTTGGCGACCAGAGATTCATATACTTTTTCCCCGTGCCGGGTGCCAATGATTTTGATTTCATTGTCGGCATGATACAGTTCAAGCAGTGCTTTCGCCAAGGTTTCAATGGTACAGGCAGGGGCTTTCTGAATGAAAATATCTCCCTGATTGGCGTGTTTAAAGGCAAAGACAACCAGTTCAACGGCGTTTTCAAGCGTCATCATGAAGCGGGTCATGTTGGGATCGGTAATCGTAAGCGGCTTGCCGTCGTGGATCTGCTGCACAAACAAAGGGATTACGGAACCGCGTGAAGCCATGACATTCCCGTACCGGGTACCGCACATGACAGTACCGCCCTCGGAGATATTCCGGGACCGGGCTACCATCACCTTTTCCATCATAGCCTTGCTCATACCCATGGCGTTTAAGGGATAGACAGCTTTGTCCGTACTCAAGATAACTGCCTTTTTAACACCATGCTGGACAGCGGAAGCAAGGACGTTCTCAGCACCCAGAACATTTGTTTTCACCGCTTCCACAGGGAAAAATTCACAGCTGGGCACCTGTTTCAAGGCCGCAGCATGAAAGATGTAATCGACTCCGGTCATGACGTTGTCGAGACTCTGGCGGTCACGGACATCACCGATATAAAATTTGAGCTTGGGATTGTTGTAGATCTTCCGCATGTCGTCTTGTTTCTTTTCATCCCGGCTGAAGATGCGGATTTCGGCGATGTTGGTATCAAGAAATCTTTCCAAAGCGGCGTTGCCGAATGAGCCGGTACCGCCGGTGATGAGAAGTGTTTTATTTGTAAACATTATTTTTTATCCTTTTTTTATTACACTGAAGTTTAGGTGATGTTCCCATATGCTTTTCTTCAAAACGTGCAGTCAAATCTTTCAGCATCTACCGTGCATCGTTCAATTCTCGCCCGCCGATCCAGCATGTGATCAGTAATCGTGTGGGGGCGTCGATGGGTGTGGAGGCGTCGATGGCCGTTCAGATCCACGTCCGTCCGTACTCGTTGTTCAAGGTCTTCGGCGCTGCCAGAATTTTCTTTTTTTTACAAACGTCCACAGTTCGTCGAGCTGAACCTCTGTCATTTGAAGTGAGGCCAACAATTCGGAGAGCACCTTGGCACAATGTTCACCGGCCCGCAGTATCACTCGGTTGCCAGTGTCTTTATCAAGTTCCAACAGGCGTGCAGTTGCTCGTACACCAACGCCTTCGGCCGCAAGATGGATTATCTGTCGGATCGTCTCGGGTTGCAAATGCAGGCCAAACAATGCGCTGCCCTGGGTAGCCGCAAAGCGCTTGCCACAGGTCCGACAGTAAAGCAGCGTGCGGTTTCCTTGCCATATTTACCCCGAACAGAGATGTTGCCATGGTCACGAAGGCCGTATTCTTTACATTGTTCGTTGGGACAAAAATATTGCTCAAGATCAGTCATTGCATGTCTCCGGTTTATAATTTGAACTAACCGGATAAGTATATTCGAGTGGCTCATGTTGCGTTTCGGGGTCGTAACTTGGTAAAATAACGCTTTCCTTTTACCAACTACTGAAAAGTAGGCCAACACTATGAAGGTAAATATACAGACCCTGATAGATGATGTCCAATGTTACGCCACTGTACGCTGGCCTGAAGGCCGCGAGTGTCCGTTTTGTAATTCGAAGAAAGTTATCAAGAGAGGTTATGACGACAAGGAACCTGCCAGACAACGCTATGAGTGCAAAGAATGTGGTAAACGCTTTGACGATCTGACCGGAACTATCTTTGCCGAGCATCATCAGCCTCTTAAGATCTGGATATTGTGCCTCTATTTTATGGGTTTAAACCTGTCTAACAAACAGATTTCCACCGAACTGGGGTTCCCTATGTGTCAGGATAGTTTTCGCTTCAAAAAATCATCATAAATCCAAGGGTGAAGTGAGATGGAAGAATGTCCAAACAATACACCAAAGAGTTCAAAGACGCTGTGATCAAGAAGATGATGCCACCTTATCCGACATCTGTTTCATAATTATGTAGAGAAACCGGCGTTTCGGGTGTTACACTCTACAAATGGAGAAAAGATTATCAAAACCAGGGGGTGGCTGTGCCAGCAAAGAAAAAGAAATCAGAGACCTGGAGTGTTGAGGATAAGTTGGCGACTGTCATAGAGTCGGCCTCTTTTAACGAGATCCAACTCAGTGAATATTGTCGAAGAAAAGGGCTCTATAAAGAACAGATTGATCAATGGAAAAAACAGCGCTGTCTGGATATCAAATTTGGATATTATTGAATCCTGAGTCCTAAGACCTTTCTCGGTGTCAAATTCAACAACAGAACTCCGTTGTCTATTTCCTCTTGAGAAAGAGTCGCCATATCAAATTTTTTGGGCCAGAGTCTTCTGAGTCTGCCATGAGTATTTTTATTTGTTCCTCTCTGCCAGCCTGCTATGGTTTTGCAAAAAAGACATCGATGGAATGGCGTGTATTGATTTTGGCATGAGCCGCAAATTCGCTGCCATTGTCCAGAGTCAATGTTTTCTTACGCCCCGTAATTATGTCGAAAAGGCCATTTATAACTGAGGCAACCTCATCCTTGCACTTCGTCTGTGTTCGGCCACAAAGCGTGAAACGACTGGTACGCTCCACAAGGGTAACAAGGGACGCATTCTGCCCATAAACAGTATCTCCTTCCCAGTCTC
>JALNVI010000070.1 GCA_023231425.1 Desulforhopalus sp.
CCTCCTTGTAGACCTCATTGCGTGTGGCTTTTGTTAATACCTCAAGGGACTCAACCACATTAACCCCCGCGCTGATAAGCAAACTGAGGTACTCGGTAATAAATGCCAGGGCTGATGAGGAAACCAAAACTTTAGAAACAGGCAGGGTGAGTGCCAGTTCCTGCAATTTGTACCTTATTGTCGTATTATGTCGCACCAGGAGGACACTCCCCAAAACCAGGATGAGCAAACCCGCCACGAACGAGAAGAAATGGGTGCCGACAACATCTGAAACCTTGAGGACCCATCGGGTCAGGGGCGGCAACTGAACCTGCATTCGCTTGAATAATTCTGAAATACTCGGGATCACATAGCCAATCCAGAACAGGCCTGCTCCGAAAATACTCAAAAAAACAAAGAGTGGATAGATCATGGCTCGTTTAGTGTCATCCACGATCTTATTTACCCGTTGCAAGTGCTCAGAAGCATCCATCAATGTTCGATCCAATGTACCGGAAACTTCACCAATACGCGCCAGGTGACGCACTGTGTCGGGAATCAAGTCGGATCGACGATCCAGGCTGTCGCTTAAGGCAGCCCCCGACTGTAAGCTCTCAAGAATATCCAGGGCGAAATAACGAATTTGCGGGCTCGATTCATTGGAGCTCATCTCCTCCATCGCTGTAAGAATGGGGATACCACTTCGTTGCATGACGGACAGATTACGAAAAAAATCTGCCAGCTCGTCGCGCTTTATCGGTCGATGGATTAAGTGAACATACCAGTTATAAGGAACATTCACCCAGGCAGGCAATAAAACCAGCTTGACAATAACGGACTGCCAGCGTTTCTCCATGTAGACTCTGGCAGAAGACTCATTCAAAAACGCCAGCCTGGTAATACCGGTCTTTAGCTGCCCGGTGGGTAACAGTCGTTGAAAATAAAAGCACCTCATCGGATCAGACCTTCCATGGTTCGGCCTAACTGGCGTTTGAGTTCGTCTAAGCTTGTATCCCCTTGAATCACAAGTTGAAGCCCCATCTTTTCAATCGGCACAAAATCCGATGCCGCAATCACCTTTTCAATTTCCGCACAGCTGCATTTGGCCGCAATCATCTCTGAGAGCTCTGCATTGATCGACAACACCTCATATACAGGTGTCCGGCCAAAATAACCGGTCCCTAAACAGTGCTTGCATCCTCGGCCGCGATATAAGACCTCAGCGGAGACACCCTGTAGATATCGTCGCTCCTTTTCATCGGGAACATAAGATTCACGGCAGAAACTGCAGATCTTTCTCACTAAACGTTGATTTATAACGCCGATCAGACTGTCGGCAAGCATCTGGGATGGGATATTGAGCGCCTGGAAGCGGGAAAGAACACCCAGCATGGTATTAACATGCAGAGTAGACAGAACGAGATGCCCGGTTTCTGCGGCTGTAATAGCAGCCTGGGCAGTTTCGGTATCACGGATTTCGCCCAAAAGTATCACATCGGGATCATGACGAAGGAAATGAGTAATGGCGGTATCAAAAAAGTAGCCAGCCTTCCTGTTGACCTGGGTCTGACAGGCGAGGGGCAGCTTGTATTCAATCGGGTCTTCTACCGTCAGAATATTTTTGCTATCCATACTTGAAACCCGTAATCCAGAGTGCAGAGTGGTGCTTTTTCCTGCTCCCGTAGGGCCGGTCATTAATAAAATGCCATAAGGATTTGCAAACAATTTATCAATAAGGACAAGATCTTTTTTAAAAAAGCCCAACTGTTTCAATCCACTGACCTGCATACCGCCGGGAAGCAAACGCAACACAATATTTTCGCCAAATTCGGTAATTAGCGTTGATACACGAATATCAAACGGCATATCAATGATGGCAATGGAAAAACTGCCATCCTGCGGCCGGATATTATCTGAAATGTCCATGCCAGCCTGCATCTTGATGGACGCAACAAGTCGCTGCAGCTTTCGGGAAAAAGCAAAGACAGGTCGGAGAACACCATCAATCCGAAAGAAAATATGGAAACTCTTGAGCTCGGGCTGGATATGAATATCAGTGGCACGTTGCTGCACTGCGAGGTGAAACAGATGGTTCAACAACGCATCAGGAGTTAACACCTGGTCAACATCTTTTTCCAGACGCCTGCTTTCCTTGAGACATAATTCTTGAACGGGATGACTGGCAAAATAGTAATAATACCTGATCGCCCGTAATACCTTGCTGAATTCTCCCTGTAAAATCAGGCAGCGCAAGCCCGTTCTCTGGTTGATTGCCTGCTCGACCTCGTCGTAATCAACATTCCCTGCAACAACTATCAGTTCGTTCCCTTCACGCCGCAATGGCAAAAAGGCCCGCGACAGGCAGAATTCCTGATTGAACAGGTCCAGTATTTCAGCCTCCGGGGCAGGCTCTTCGTCAACATTACTAAAGGCAAGAGATCGCTGTTCGCCCAGTAGACGGGCAATATCGTATTCGGAAACAATCCCCATGCGCAAAAACAGTTCACCAAATTTTTCTCCAGTAATAAGCTGCTTTTGTGCAATAATATCAATCTGATATTCGCTTACCAGGTCTGCGGCAATCAACGCATCACCGATACGAATCTTTTTATGGTCCATTTCCTGTTTCATATTAGCGTCAATCATTCCTTACATGAGGTTCTTTTCAACGGCTGAAAAACGTTTATGAAGTTCCTGACTTAACTGGTACAAAGTCAACATATCCGGGTCGGCTGAAGGATACAGACCACTTTGTCGTTGAAATACGGCAACGGCCGATATTGTTCTTAATCCGGCAATGCCATCAATCTGGGACGAATATAACCCCAACGTGGACAAGCCCTGTTGTAATTTCTTGATTCCAGGGGAAGAAGCACCGAAATAAAAGGGACCAAGTTCAAAATCAGGTTGCCATAAACTGAGCCAGTGAGGTTTTCCGGCCAGTCTTATGGAATACAGGGCGTCCTTGTTGTCAGACAGCTTTTTTTGACTGATTAACAGCCGCCAGCCGGTTGGACGAATGCTCTGGTCAAACTGTTGCCAGTCATCACGACCCAGGGCGCTGACAAAATCTGGATAGAATTTTTCAAGGTTATACGTCTTGAGAAAAATTCTGGCCTGTCGGTGCAATGATAATTCCGGGCTTTCTTCCTCTCCTTGAGTTGACACGATCGGTTCAGGGGTCTTCCTGGCAGTTGCCTTGTCAGTAAACGGTTTTAAAGACAAGCCCGCTGCAGCCTGATGTGCAAAATACTTCAAATCGACAACCACAGAACGATTCTCCCGGCCCCCCGCCCACCAGATTCCCACCGTCAGTATAACGACAATGGCCCCGGCAATACTGGCAAAGACCGGTCGCCATGACCAGGTGCGAACAGGAGCCATGCCACCGGCAAGATCATCAGCAGCCAACTGTATAATTCTGCTGGTAATTACCGTGGTATGGGCCGCAGTCAGGGCATAGAGGCTGCGATCCATCAAGAGATTGATCTGGCGTGGATATCCGCCGCTTTTTTTCCTAAGCAGCTTCAAGGCCCCTGAATTTAATGTAATCCGTCCCTCGTTTCCCGCGCATTCAAGACGATAAGAAACATAGTTCATAACCTCGGCGGTAGAGAAAATCGCCAGTCCAATACGCAGGGCAATCCGGCTGTTCAGTTGACGAAGCTCGGGATAGGCGAGCGTTGCCATGATTTCAGGCTGGGCAATCAACAGGATTTGCACCAATTTGGCCTTATTGGTTTCCAAATTGGATATCTGGCGGATAAGCTCAAGACTCTCTATATCCAGGTTCTGAGCATCATCGATGATGATTACACAATTTTTTCCTTGCTCAAACTGCTGCAGTAAATATTCATTCAGAGCCCCCAACTGCTCGCCAATCCCCCCGGTGGCACTGATCCCAAAATCCTGATTGATGGCCTCAAGTAAAGAAATCCCATGTAAAAAACTGTTAAAGACAAGGGCAACCCGGGTCATCTCCTGTTCAAGCGTAGCAATCAGTCGCCGGCTCAGAGTTGTCTTGCCAGCACCGACATCGGCTGTAACCAGCAAAAAACCCTTTCTTTCCCTGATACAGTGGCGCAGTTCAGTAAGACAAACCTTAAGGCTTTGAGAAATAAAATAATTTGAGGCGTCGGGCGTTACCGGGAACGGATTGGCATGCAGACCCATTCGCTTCAAATGAGCGGCCAGCGGATGACCTGACTTATCTTCCACTTGCAGCCCTCACTTTGTGTAAAAAGCCAAGAACTTGCTCTGAATCGGGATAAAGTAAAGCCATCCGTGTCAAACGTTCCTTGGCCTGCCTGTGATTTCCGACTCGTAATTCAAGTACGGCCATATTCAGATTAGCTGCCATATCGTCAGGCTGCTCTGCCAGCAACTGTCGATATGCCTTCTGCGCCATGTCATTTTTCTGCTGTTGCAATAACCAGTATGCCCGCATTTGGAGAACGATAATACTGCCGGATCCAGCCTTTTGTTCAAGGTCCTGCAGTAACGACTCCGTTCGTGCTGTATCCCGGTTTCTCATGCTGACCTTTACTTGCGTCACCAGCTCTCCGGTTTCCCTCAGAAAATTCTGAGGGGACTGGAGCCGGGTTGAAGATACAGAGAGTTCAGTATTGGGGCTGGCAATACCGGCAGGTTCTGATTTTACCGGCGGCAATATTTTTTTGACCGCTGTACTGAGCACTGTAATTTTCTCTGCTGCGGCTGTCGGTTTTACTTCTCTCTGAGTTGAAGCTACAGCTGAAGTTTGAACAGAAGCATCGATAACCTTTTTGGGGAGCATCGGTGGCGACAGTCTTGCAGGGTTTGCTGTTTCCAACGTGGAAATATCCGCAACTGAGGACGTTCTTGAACTCGTCTGCCGGGGAAGGGACTTCCCCGGGTTGAGGCTGTTCTTTATTGGTACAACAGCTGTTTTTGTTTCTGATACCGGCACCACATCGTTTTTTGTCGATCCGCCTGCGGCTGACTGCTCTGTCGAAGATCGCCCGACTGCTGGGAAATTATTCGGGCCTTTAGCATGCCACAAATAAGAACCGATGAGGAGCAAACCACCAATAATCATCAACGTCCGGAAATGAGACAGGCTTTTCCTTTGCCGGGGGGCAGGAGGAGAGATAACATCCCTTTCCTCCCTGATGAGATCTGTCTCATCAGCTGTTGGATGGTCCTGCTCTTTCAGGGCATTATAAATCAGGCTCATTTACCCGACTAACGCGTAGGACAATAATGAGTTCACGGGCCGTTTTCTTATGAGAGCGACTGCCAAACAGGGAACCCAAAAGCGGAACATCGGTCAGGCCTGGGATACCATCCCCCGTATCGCTGCCAATTTCATCTATAAGACCTCCTAATATAACTGTATCACCACTGCTCATGCTTAAAGCGGTTGTCATTCCTTTAAAATCAATAACCGGCAGGGTTACCTTGTTGCCGCCACCGGCATCAATCAAGGTCAGGCTGTCACTGTCAACTGCTGACTGCATGGGATGAATAGTCAGGCTTATCTTGCCATCATCAGCAATAAAAGGTTCAACTCCAAGGACGATACCATCGAAAACCGAACTGGTCGTAACATCAGCGCTTGTAGTTGTTGCACCGCCACCCACATTGGTCACGCTTGACGATGATTTGGAGATATATTGAGAACTCTTTCCCACACTTATAAAAGCAGGATGGGCGTTTTTGGCTCGAATACTGGGATTAGATAACACTCGAACAGTTCCAAACATTTGCAGCATATTTATCGCAGAAGTAAAACGACCCTCAGAATACATTGCGCCAAGTGAGCGACCACTGCTACTCCCTAAATCAGATGCTGGCAGAGTCACAGTCCGGGTTGGAACATCGACTATGGGTAACTGGGCCTCCACACCGGACAGAGAGCCGACCGTGTTGCCATAGGTGGCGACTACATTTTGACCTAACACAGACCAGTCTACACCATACTGATACTGCTCGTTTAATGAGACATCAAGAATTTGTGCTTCAATCAGAATCTGGCGCTCTAATACCTGTTTATAGCGGTGAATAAGTTTACTCACCATATCAATTTGAGAGGGATGAGCCCGGACATACAGCGTTCCGGTCATCCGATTAAGGGCATATAACGGTTGTTCCTCACTTTGCTCTTTATTCTCTCCCTGTGTGTTGACCCCAGGCTGTCCTTTTTTCGCTGAACTGTCGGTCTTTTTACCGATTAATTCCAGCAGCATTTTGTCCAGTTCAGCATACGCATCACTGTACTTGCTTCCGGTATTGGCCATTGTTAAATTACCGCTCATGCCATTGTCGGAACTGATGCCACTGGAGTCGCCGGTACCGCTGCTGCTGTTGGCGCCGAAAACATCACCTCCGATGTTAAAATTCATGGTGGCAGTGGACTGGATAAAATCGAGATTATACAGTCGTTCCTCAAATGGCCGGATAATCATCACATTATTTTTAACCGCACCGCTCAAATTCAGCAACTTCATAACGCTGTTAAAGACCATGCTTGCGGGAACATCTTGCAGATGCATGCTGATCTTTCTCTTTAATTCTGACAATTCCGGATCTAACAACAGGCTCATTCCAGCCTGATCGGCAAGCGCCCGTAAAACATCCTGCACATCACAGTCATCGACATCAATGCTGACTGTGACCGCATCCAGGGGATCAAAAACAGGCTCAATGGGTTTGGGCTCTTGAGCCACCGATTTAACGGCAGAAATTTTCGTCTGCAAATCCTGTTGCTGCTTGAATATTTTTTTTGCCTCCTCCTTCAGACGGTCCGTAATCAACTGATGAGACTGGTTGTCGATATGCTCCATATGGTCAAGATTATACGGAGAAACATCCTTGCCACAAGAAGACAGTAAGAATCCCCCTAATATCAGGCAGGTTATATACCAGTAAGAATGAGGAGTTTGTTTATTCATCTTGGTTTCCATTGTTTTCAAAATCCATCCTTTTATCAGCTCACCGAGCCAACCATCGTCGTATAAAATAAATCTTCAGGGAACATCGAATAATCGCCCCTCTTCCTGGTTACAGTCAAAAAATTATCCCCGGAGGTAAGCGCTATACTCCGATATTAATAACACCGGTGATGAACGGTAATCCGGTATAAATAGCCCCACGAAATTATTTTCAGAAAAACACAGAAATAATTTCTAAGGTACTAATATGCCTGCGGTAAATTTTCTTCTGTTTCTCGAATATGAACGAAATACAAATATCTTCAAGGTACCCTTTATTTATGATTCTGATTTAAAAACCCCAACAGGCCATTAAAGCTTACACCTTGAACAAAATCATCATAACCGGCATCATGTAACCGCGTTGGTGACGCAAAGCATTGACTCCCTGATCCGTCTTTTTTTAGATTCACGTTAACACCATCGAAAGGGTTGCCATCACCATCCATGTCTTCAGCCCCTGTCGAAGCTAAATAGAACGCTGCGTTAGCTACCACATTGTTGAGACAATTTTCATCGCTGGTCGTGTACCCATCCCCGGTCACATAGACTTGAGTCTTCTCCACCGTGGCAGACTCGGCATTGATGAGTGCCTGACGAAAATCATTAATATCCTGATAGGATGTACTGTCGATCGCATTGCCGGTACGCTCTTTGATCACTGCTAAATCAGCGTCATAAACGGGATTTGAATTACTCTTGCGATAGACACCATAAATTATATTTTGAGAAGTGTTGATGTTGCCTGTCGACAGGCCATTCGAAATGATTCCTAATGTAGCATAGGGAACAGCCCCGGTTCTGGCGGCGTTGTCGTCCTGACAATTCGTTGCCTCATAACCATCACCCGTGGTATCCGCGCAAGGCAAACGATGATGTGTCAGCGCAAAATTGAACAACGCCTGTTCCACCTGCTTTTGAAAAATTACCGCCACCATTCCTCTCTTAGTCTCGGCTGCCGGACGATAAATCGCCAGCCCCACCGCCGTAACCAGGCCAATCACTACCAGAGCAATCGACAGCTCCACCAGGGTAAAGCCATCAGTTTGGCCATGCCTGACCAGTCTCATTGCTCAGGAGTCGACGGCATATTAAAATTTATCGGAAGCATCTTCGTTTGCAATTCCAGTAACTTTTGAGTATCGCTCTTCAATTTGGCAATATTCAATTGGTCTTGCGGCTTGTTAGCTTCCTCTTGAATTTCTATGCTCAAAGCCTGAATCTTCCCGGTTACAGCCAGATTTTGACGAAGAGCATCAATATCTACCCCGCCAGTCAGGCCCGTTTTGTCCTTGATCTGTCCCAATTCATTCAATAAAACATCCAGTTTCTGGATATCTATTGTCCCAGGGGGTTGCTGCACCATTTGCAGCAGGCTGCTCTGTATTTGCTTGAGTTTTTTCTGCAGTTCAGAGATCTGCCCCTCTCTTCCTTTCGGTTGCGGGGGAATCGAGAGAGGCGGGGCAGGTTGAACAACTGGCAGCACTGAAGAAGGAGAAAGAGCCTGCACCGAAGGTGTTGAAGAAGGACCAGTCGTAATTTTCCGGAGAGGTGATGCAACGACCGGGCTCTGTCTCGACAAATCCTCAGGCGAAGAGCTGGTGGATTCTGGAAGTCTGTCAAATTCTGCAAGAGGAGCCTCAGAACGCAGTCCCATGGACATAAGGAGGTAATAAGCGCCCACTGTAATACACAAGACACCCAGGCCCCACACAATCAATTTCGTTATTTGTTTCATCAAACTCATCCCCATTCTTTTTACGGTAAATCATGCTTCATTCCGGCCTGTATTGATATTGGCATGGATTTCGGGACCACTGCTGTTTGCAGGACGCCACTTTTTTTGATTAAAACCTTCCCCTGACTTATCTTGACCACCTTGCTGTTATCAGGGAGCAAATCGCCCTCACGGACAAAATAGCCATCCACCACGGCGTAACGATCTATCGATGATATAAAAACCATCCTGGTTTGGTATTTATGTAACGAGACATTAGGATTTCGTGCTTTCGAGATCTCTGGAGTTACCCTTTCCTGGCTGACAGCCTTCTGAGGCGGAATATCGATAAGATTAGCATAATCCCTTTCGGTATCACGAAAAGCAAGCAGGCTGTCTACCTGCCGGGAGGAGATCTGTACATTTTCTAACTCGGCAGGTGACACCTCAACCTGTGAAATCAAGGTGACTAAATCCTTATCTCGATCCTGCATCAAAGCTGATGCAGGTTTTAAGCGACCAGCGGTTATCAAGACAGACGCCACGGACAACAAGGAAATCAATAGTAAAAGAAAGCCTCTATATTTCATGTTGTGCTCCATTCAGCGTCAAGACAATCTGAAAGAGGTTGCTTCTGTCTTTTGCCAGCAGCCCCTTGTCGCGGACGTTATATCCCCGAGCACGCAGTCCCGAGATAAAAAAATCAACGTCATTGTTAACGGCTTGCAGATCTTTATCAATCTGTCCGTCAATAATGATTTGTGAATTTTCTTGATCAGGAACCAGGGTAATTCCCGACACCTTTATCGCTGCAGGAGTTGCCGTGCGGATATCTCCAATAATCTCCGGCAGGGACGGCAATAAAAGCGTTTTATGAAGATGAGATACAAAGGAAAACTCCGTTTGTTCCTCGCTGGCCTGCAAGTGCTGTTGTTTCCTTGCGACTTGCTCTGATATGCCTGCTATTTCATCAACGTTGATCTGCTGACGAAAATGGGCTGCCTGCTGTTCGTTTTGTCGCGCCGCATCCTGCCAATAATGGCTGGCGGCAAACAGGGCACAAGAAAGTCCCAAAACGAGTGCCGCAGCCCAGGGCATCAGCCGCTCGGACAAGTAGAGAATCTTACTGCTGCCACCACTCACCTGGTCACTGGCCCGGGCATGATCCAGCAAGGCAGGCAGGGAGGTCTGAAAACTCTTGCCCTTCAATATCAGGCGGTATTCCTCGGACTGTTGCACGGGAATTTCCAGAATATCCTGCAGCTTATTCGCCAGGCCCTGTCCCTGAGTTGTTCCTTCCGGATCCCATGAAAACCATCTGATTTCCGGCAGGGACGGTTTCATGGCACTGGTGACCTTCTGAATTTCACTCGCCAGATAATGCAGTGCACGCTCCCAGTCATCGGGCTCCGGGCCTGATGAGGTGACGCTGATACAGCTGATCGGGCTGCCTTTGCTGAGCAGTAATACATCAAAATTCAGTCCATACTGCAAAAGGACAGCAACGTTTTGACATGACGTCGACAGCGCATAACGATAAAGTACAGACAGCATCGGGATCAACAGGCAATGGTCTTTCTGCCGGGCCGCCATGGTCCAATAGCTGGAAAAACATTCTGTAGCTACCGCCGTATACAAAACGCTGGTTGTCTTTGCCGTTGTTCTGGCCGCTATAAGCAAGACCTTGCTAACTCCATCTGTGTCACCACGGTCCCGCAATTTTTTTTCAAGAATCGGGGCGGCATAGCGCTTTTCCGAGGCCACGGATTCAACGTGTTTAAACGCCCTCTCAAAATCAGTGAAGATCCATTTTGGTCCGTCAGCATCATTAATATTCTCAAGTGCAACTAAATGGCCTCCATTTAACGCCCAGTGTTTGCCCTCAAGGTCAATAATCGCGGTGCTTCCTAATGGCAGAGCTTTTATATTCGACAATGGCGGGCTCATGGTTGTTGTCTCCGCATAAAATATTCCCCTTTCACGGTCAAACCCAAACGGTCGCCACTCCCGTCACGCCAAAAAAAGATATCACCTCCAGGTTGCAGAGCATGCAAATTAAAGGCTGACGGGGCAAAGAAATAACCTTTCTTATTGGCCATACTGGTAAGATATGCCTGTATCTGCTGACGGGGTAGCTCGGCATTTTCGATGCTCAGGCTTCGGACGTTCCAGTTTGTTTCGAGAAAATCTGCACGAACAATCCGATCCTGTAACGTTTGTTTCTGTTGTTGCCAGGACTGATATTTGGCAAAAACAATCCGCAATTGTTCAAAGGATTGTGAACGTTGACGGGCATGCTTTAATTCCTGCTGTGCCGCCTGCAAAGCATGCCAGCTTGAAGAGGCATCCCATGCCGCCCACCAAAGCATCACAGCGACACACAAAGTGGCCACCATGATGAATGAACGCTGCCCCTGTCCATATGTCCTCTCTTTGTCACTCATATTACTGATCCATTACCCAGTGTGCTGTGAGCAACTGCACCCGATTTTCATCCTTATTTTCACCTTTATTCGCATTCGTCGTGCCAATATTGGTCGGCGTTTTGCCGTCCTGGGCAAAAGTATTCTCTGACTCCCACTGGTGTCCAGGCACCTGGCTGCTCGGTTCACTCGTATTCAATGCATTATTCTGTTGTCTGAATCTTCCTTCCAGCGCGTCTGGCTTACCATCGACCAACTGGTCTAAATTCCGGGCCAGATCGGGTGTCAACCCACGAAGTACCATCACATTGCCGGCCCCGCTGATTGTCTTGTCGGTATTCCATTGAAAACAAATCTGTAACTCTACCGGGTTGCCATTACTGTCGAGATAGAGATATCGATCTTCCTGGCCCTCGGCGCGCCCTGGCGGCATCCTCAGACCAATATTATCCATCAAATCGTGCAGATTCTGGGTTGCCAGTGACGCATCGCCAGCGCCCACACTGTTGGCAACATACCCCTGACCATGACAAATTCGTTTCCCTGTGTTGGAATAATTGACAGGAACCCCCGCCTTGGCACCACTCAAATTATTCAGTACGGCTTCTGAACCGTTTATCATGTAGGTAGGAGCCTCCTGTCGGTCGCCCAGCACCACCCCGGTTCGCTGATAATAAAGGTCATAATCCTGTTTCCAGGCAGCAGCAAACTTCTGGTATACTTTCTGATATTCTGCATCCCGTTGCAGGTCCTTGCCGACAGACATTGCCCCAATGATCAGCCCAATTATCACAAGGACAATGGCCATCTCAATCAGGGTAAATCCCTGTTGTTGCCGCAACCTGTTGCATCTCCATGTTGATTTCATTCATTTATCTCCAGAATTAACCTGTTGGGGACCTTGGATAACCTTGTATTTCGTTCATATTCGAGGCACAGGAGGCAATTTATCGCAGGCATAACTTTGAAATCCCGAGGATAAATTTTTAACTGTACCCAGAAAGAGGGACGATTATTCGATGTTCCCTATTGATTCATCTTGTAAATCGCGACTACAGTTTTGATCTGGTCTTCATCTTGATTAGCGCCCGGCCCTGTAGAACTATAGGCCTGTGTGTTATCAGCATCCCATTCGACACCTGGGCCTCCCGGAGTTCCATTCGCCACATCTTGTTGTCTGAATAATCCCTCACGGGCATCGGGCTTGCCATCAACTGACTGGTCCAGAGAGCGGGCCAGATCCGGAGTTAAACCTGTAAGAACCATCACATTCCCCGACCCTTCAGGATTTCCTGGATTGTTCCACTGAAAACAAATCTGAACCTCCTGAGGGTTGCCATTTGAGTCAAGGTAGACGTACCGATCTTCGCTCCCCTCTGCCCGGCCCGGAGGCATCCGGATACCAAGTTGATCCATCAAGTTATGCAGGGAAGGATCAGTGCCGCTGGAGCCACGGGTCATATCCGGTCCTGGCGCCGTCTGGCAGATCGCATCTGGCGCGGTTACAGCAGTCATATTGCCCCCCGAAATGGGGTCCGCTGCTGTATACTTTGCACCATTGACCATTATACGTGGTTGTAATTGACTATCGCCCAGCACTACACCGGTACGCTGATAAAAAGTATTGTAGGCCTGCACCCACTGGTCGACAAATTTCTGCTTAATTTTGTCGTATTCTGCGTCACGTTGCAAGTCTTTACCGATAGATACTGCCCCCAAAATCAGGCCAATAATCACTAAAACAATGGACATCTCCACCAGGGTAAAACCTTGTTGCTTTTTTATTGCTCCCCAGAAATCATCTCTCATATTTTTTCTCCTGATAATTGAATAAAAGGGGTGTGATTAAAAATCGGGTGAATTCCTTTAGTGTCCCTAATATTTACAATAACACCCTGATTTATATAACCATATAAATTGTATCATTTTTCTTTGTTCAGCGCGCACCAAGGTCTTTTTTCCCTGCGCTTTTTACAGACCATTTTTCAGGAGTATTTTCCCCTTACGGGCTTCAAATCCATTGTTTCGTAAAATTTCTCAATAATTCTCAAACCTTGCCTGTCTTTGCAAGGTCTTCACGGAAATGCTCAATTGTTGTCGCATCTGGCATTTTGCTGGTCGCATAACGTCCCAGAAAACGGGAAAATCTACCACGTATTTGAAACCCCAACGCGTCATTTGCCAGATTATAAAGCGATTGGAGGATAAAAATTTTGAAGAGCAAGGCAGCATCAAAAACTTTCGGCCCTGCATTCTTCTTACGAGGGTGTTCCGAACCTCTTCGAGGATGGACCGGAATATCTTCCAATCCCCCGTTTTCTCCAGTTTGACCAGTGGATCGCCTGCTGTATCAATGCGGCTGAGGCATACATCGAAGCCAAAGAAACCAAGTCCTTTCATGATGTGCTCCTGGCAAGAAGGTTAATTTGACTGAAAAAAACCTTGTCGTGACCGCATCATATTGATTTTATGTATATCTTTATATCTTTGTCCACAAAAGATGGGTGAAAAACCACTTATTCGAGAAACACTCTAGTACATCATACATCTTAAAGTTTCGGGTATAAGCGCTTCAGTTTTATTCGCGCATCCTCAGTTTGAAATTGCCAGTCAACTTTAGATTGGCGATTATTTCTGTCAGTATTCCAGGCAGCCA
>JALNVI010000071.1 GCA_023231425.1 Desulforhopalus sp.
AAGGGACCCTTCTTTGAAGTTGTTACTCAGCTGTAGAATTTTGCAATGGTATCCACTACATGCTGCTGCATCTCAGGAGTCAACTCAGCATAAATAGGCAGGGCTGCTACCTCCTTCGCGGCCTTGTCAGCCTGGGGGCAGTCTGTACTGGCAGCCAGATCGCCGAGACACTCCTGGTGATGCAGAGGGACCGGATAGTAAATCTCACACCCGATGTCGTGCGCGTGGAGAAACGCCACAAGTTCATCCCTTCGCTGCACACGTAATACAAATTGATTGTATATGTGAAGATTCCCTTCACCCTGATAGACTTGCTTCGGTGTCTTCACCAGACCCGCCTCAATAAGACCAGTCTCTGCAAACATGCGCTTATAGGTCGCGGCATTTGCTGCACGCCCCCGATGCCAATCGTTCAGATGGGGCAGCTTGATACGCAGTGCCACTGCCTGAATCGGGTCGAGACGAAAGTTACCGCCAACCATCTTATGATAGTATTTCGGATGCGCCCCGTGGTTGCGCAACAGTCTCAGTTTTTCAGCAAACTCCTCATCGGCGGTTACTACCATGCCACTGTCGCCAATCCCGCCAAGGTTCTTGCTCGGAAAAAAAGAAAAACAGCCAGCCAGCCCCATCGCTCCGGCCTTTACATTCTTTCCGCTGCCGCCAAAGTTGGGATACTCGGCACCAATGGCCTGAGCCGCATCCTCAATCACCGGCAGTCCATACTGCGCCGCAAGTTTCACAATCGGCGTCATATCAGCGCACTGTCCATAGAGGTGAACCGGAACAACTGCCTTGATCTTCCGTTCAGTGTCCGCCTTCAATATTTTTTTCATTGATTCCGGGTCAATATTGAAACTCTCCGGGTCAATATCAGCAAAGACCGGAGTCGCCCCCACCCGCAGAATGACTCCCATGGTGGCAAAGAACGAAAAGGGAGTGGTAAGCACCTGATCCTCCGGTTTCAGATCGAGCCCCATCATACTCACCAGCAGAGCATCGGTCCCGCTGGAGACCCCGATGCCATAACCAACACCACAATACTCAGCAATTTCATTTTCAAGGGCATCAACTTCTGGTCCACCAACATAACAGGTAGAACGAAGCACACGGAGCACCCCCTCAGTCATTTCAGGTTCAAGGGAGGCCAGCTGCGGTTTCAAGTCTAAAAGAGGTACCTGCATGATAATATTACGTCCTGTCTGTCAGTAGGAAACATCGAATAACCAGTCTTTCGTCCATCGTCTTCGTTACAGTCAAAAAATTATTCTCGGAGGCAAGTGCTATACTCCGATATCAAAGTTATTCAAGGTCCCGGGAGTAAAAACAAAAAAACGCACCCCGAACCCCTGGAAGCGTTAGAATCAGTATGACATCAATGACCGCCAGAGTTAATAACTATCTTCTCCCCGTCGAAATAATCAACGATATCCGGCATTTCGGCTTCCAGATAGACTTTCATCTTTTTCAGCAGGTTTACCTCAATCTGCCGTACCCGCTCGCGGGATATATCGAACTTGTCGGCAATATTTTGCAAAGTCAGCGGCTCATCGGTGAGCAGGCGCTGCTCAAGTATCATCCGCTCCTTGTCGTTGAGCTTGTCCTTAAGGGCTGTAATAAGCTCCGTAAGACGCTCTTTCACCTCCCGACCGGCAACCACCGACTCAATCCCGGGGCCGTTGCTCGGTAGAAAACTCTTCTGTTCATCATCGGAATCTGAACGTACCGGGCTCTCAAGTGAGACATCCCAGTTGTCCATCCGCTGCTCCATCTCAATAACCTCTTTCTCTTTTACGTTGAGGCGTTCGGCAAGCAGTTTTGGTTCCGGATTGAAGCCCTGGCTCTCCAGCAGCTTACGCTCCTTGTTGAGGCTGAAGAAAAGTTTACGCTGAGCCTGGGTCGTACCAATTTTCACCAGACGCCAGTTATCCATGATAAATTTGAGGACATAGGCGCGAATCCAGTAGGCGGCATAATAAGAAAATTTAACACCCCGGTAGGGGTCAAATTTACGTGTCGCCTGCACAAGACCGACATTTCCCTCCTGGATCAGATCCATGAAGTTCTGCATCCAGTATTTCTGGAAATCCATCGCAACCTTGACCACAAGACGAAGGTTGGAACTGACTAGACGATATGCCGCTTCCTGGTCACCTTCTTCCTTGAATTTGATTGCCAGTTCATCGGTCTCTTCCCGGCTGAGCAACTCATACTGACTGATCTCCTGCAGATAACGGTGCAGCGCCGGATTACTGACTGCAGGAAGATTTACATCATCAGAGAGGGAGACGAGGGGGTTGAAATAATTGTCAGAGAAGTTCTTCTGCTCAGTTGCAGGAGTCTCCTTGTCATTTTCAACTTCCACGGCTTCAGTAGGGGTGGTTTTACTCATGATTCCTCGTTGAGGGGGGTGGTTGTCCTGTTGCCGAATGGCAATGCTGGCGGAGAATTCTGTTCCCAACGCCCGCCAGATGTGATAGAAAACACAATCTCAATCGTTTTTATCTTTTCTTTGTGGGGTTGTATATTATACCACATCCATCCGGTTTCAACACGCCTCCAGCGAACTTCCATGAATAACATCCGAAATTTCAGTATTATCGCCCATATCGACCACGGGAAATCGACCCTTGCCGACCGTATGATCCAGCTTTGCGACCTCGTCAGTGACCGTGAATTCAAAAATCAACTGCTTGATAATATGGATATTGAGCGAGAACGCGGGATCACCATCAAAAGTCAAACGATCTGTCTGCCTTACACCGCAGCCGATGGCAAAACCTATTCTCTTAACCTCGTTGATACCCCCGGACACGTGGACTTCAGCTATGAGGTAAGTCGAGCGCTCAGTTGCTGTGAAGGCGCCCTGCTGCTCATTGACGCCGCTCAGGGCGTAGAGGCTCAGACCCTCGCCAATCTGTATCTGGCCATGGAAAATGATCTTGAAATCATTCCAGTGATCAACAAGATTGACCTCCCTTCCGCCGACCCGGAAGGCGTTGCGCTGCAAATTGAGGATGATCTCGGCCTCGACATCGATCACGTACAGTATTGCTCAGCTAAAACAGGTCAGGGTGTAAAAGAAATCTTTGAAGCCATCGTCACTCTGCTGCCACCGCCGCAAGGCTCCTCCGAAGCACCTCTGCAGGTCCTGATATTTGATGCAAACTACGACTCCTTCCGAGGGACCCTCATCAGTGTGCGGATTATCAACGGCACGGTAAAGGCAGGAGACGCCATCCGTTTTATGTCCACCGGCAAAGAGTACAGGGTGGAAGAGGTTGGCCTCTTTAAACTGCATCGTGAGTCCTGCAAACAGCTCTCCGCCGGCCAGGTCGGCTATATTCTCGCCGGCATCAAAACGGTGGAGGACACCCGCCCCGGCGATACCATCACCTCAGTGGTAAACCCCGCTGCCAGGCCGCTCCCTGGCTTCAAGGAGGTGCAGCAGGTGGTCTTCTCGTCGCTCTACCCCATCTCCACTGATGACTATGAGGATCTTGCCACGGCTCTGGAAAAGCTTAAGCTCAACGACGCAGCCCTCACCTTCGAAAAAGACAGCTCCGCCGCCCTCGGTTTCGGTTTCCGCTGCGGCTTTCTCGGTCTGCTCCACCTTGAGGTAATTCAGGAGCGTCTGGAGCGCGAGTTCGACATCAGCCTTATCCTCACCGTACCCTCAGTGCAGTATCACTTCTTCCTCTCCAACGGGAAGGAAACCGTAGTGGACAACCCCGCCCACTTCCCTGATCCTGCCCACATTGAGCACATTGAAGAACCCTTCATCAAGGCAACCATCCTCATGCCGGAGACCTACATGGGTACGGTAATGACGCTCTGTCGTGAGCGCCGCGGGGAAAACACCAGTTTCCACTACCCAACTCCAGGACGCATAGAATTGACGGTGGAACTGCCCCTCGCAGATGTGATCTACGACTTTTACGACAAACTGAAATCCATCACCCAGGGATATGGCTCCTTTGACTATGCGCTGCTTGATTACCGCCGGGCGGACCTTGTAAAACTTGATATCCTTGTCAACAGTGAGGCGGTGGACGCTCTTTCTCAGCTTGTCCACCGCAACAATGCCCGTGCCCGCGGGCTGCATGCCTGCGAAATGCTCAAGCAGGAGATTCCCCGACAGATGTTCAAAATCGCTATTCAGGCTGCCATTGGCGGCAACATTGTTGCGCGGACCAATGTCTCTGCTCTGCGCAAAGACGTAACCGCCAAGTGCTACGGTGGCGATATCAGTCGGAAACGCAAGCTGCTGGAAAAGCAGAAGGCAGGGAAAAAACGGATGAAAACGGTGGGGAATGTGGATATTCCGCAGACTGCTTTCCTTGCAGTTTTGAAATCGGAACAGTAAAATAATTGAATCTTCAAAATAGGTGATGCATCCCCAAAGCCAACCTCTAAAGGGTAGTTTGAAAACTGCATTATGAAACCACTGCAACTGCTCCTCTTGACCATAATCCTGCTGCTCACCGCCTGCTCCCACCCGCAGGTGGAGACTGACTATGATCTCAAGACTGATTTCCAGAATGCCTCCAAAACATGGAGTCTGTGGGAAGAGAGACAGAAGAACGAGTGCGGGACACTCAACCGCGATGAACTGGAGCGTACTCGTTTTTATACTGCCCTCAATCAGGTAATGAACGAAAAAGGTTTTCTCAAGGCATCAATTCCAGCCTGGCTCGTGACCCTCGGCTACACGATGGAGGATGTCCTTGAACACCCCCCCGCAATGGGTATCGGAGGGGACAGTAACGGCCACGGCCTCGGTATGGGCAGCATGTTCGGCTGCGGAGACACCGTGCATCAGTATCACCAGGTGAAGGTTATTATTTCCTTCTACCGCAGCGACAACAAACAGCTTGTCTGGCGTGCCTCCGGAGCGGAATTTCCCCCGGGTCACGAAGCATCTCCTCTGGAACGCAATGAAGCGGCGAAAAGACTGGTACAGGCTGTATTGAAAGACTTTCCGCCAAAGTAAAGGATATCCGCTGAAAATTTTTTACTGCCCGATTGATCAATCCCAAAAGGGGCGCGGCGCATCTGCCACGTCCCCTTTTCTCCACCTGCTTCAGTCCGAAATTTGATTCTTTTTTCCATAAAGAGAGAGGGCTGACAACAGAAGGCACACATCTTTCATCAAACTGCTTTTTTAGACCGTTGATTTAACCTGTTCTTTTTCAATACCTGGCTGTAAACGGACAATATCCAGCCCTGCTTCGATTTAATCCTCCCTCAGAGAAAATACACCTTCAGGTGTACCTTGAATAACCAGTCTTTCACCCATCTTCTTCGTTACAGGCAAAAAATTATCCTCCGACAAAGCAGGGAACGAGACGTCGAGGTAAGCGCTAAACTCCAGGGAAGCGATAGACTCCGTGATCAACCATGGCTGCAAGAAAGGTCCTCCTGTGCCTCGGATATAAACGAAACACAAGCTGTTTCAAGGTACCCTTATACCGTGTTCTCTTCGTTGAAATTATGATCAACAAAGTTGGTTCTGCTGCTCCGGGGGCGACGTTAAAAATGAAGGTCTCTGTTTATCAACGAGCAGAGACGTCCCAATTGGTCGTCTCTGCCTCTAACAGACCTTGAAAACAAAAAAGAGGCTGTCCCGAAATCACGGGACAGCCTCTTTTTTATGACAGCGCAGGACTCAAATGGGAACCCAAAGGCTGGAATCTATTCCCTTTCCTTTTTTTTAATACCGAGTGTCCCCTGCAGGCTTGCACCATCAAAGGAGGCACCTTTCACTTTGGAATCGGACAGGTCGGCACCGGCAAGATCAGCCTTATAAAAATCAGCACCCTGCAAATTGGCCTCCCTCAGATTTGCACCACGCAGATTAACCGCCTTGAGGTTAGCTCTTCTAAGATTCGCTTTGGAAAAATCACATCCAGAAAGATCCGCTCCTTCCAGGTCAACATTTTCAAGATTCTCTCCGGAGAAATCAATACCTGCAAAATCACAGGCATAACACTTGTTTTTACGCTTGAGCATCTCAAGCTGTGCCTTCTTTTTACTGCTGAGATTATTATTGCCGGGACGTTTCTTTACTTTATCAGCCTTCACGACCTTGACCCCTTCGGGGAGAGTCAGCACCTTCCGCGCTGCGGGAGACGATGTCATATCTTTGACAGAATTGGTCCGTTGCTGAATAAAAGGCACTGACGTTTTTACAGCTTTTTTTTTCGCCGCATTCTCCCCGGCAGCAACTGCCTGCACTTCGGAAACCTCACGCACAGCCCGCAGAGATTTTATTTTTGGGGCCGCAGATCCAGGAAATGCAGCAGGAGAAACAACAGACCCTGCAGACGATCCGGAGGAGTCATCCTGCGACGTTGCCAGAGAAGGCGTTTCTCGCCCTCCTCCGCTGAAATGAGACTCCCGGTCAATCTCAATCAGATGGCCTCCCTCAATCTCACTTTCATCCGCTTCACTCCCCAGCGGTACAGAAACAACCCCGGTCTCTTCATACCCGTCCTCCACATTATTGAACTGGCTGCGGGTAAGCGCGGCAACAGCCTCGGTACGGTCATCATTGCCTGCAGGAGTTTTAGAAAATTTTTTCTTTTTCTCCGCATGGATAGTGAGCTTTCCATTCTCCGACAATTCCACGGTATCGGAAGACTTCTTCACTTTCTTCCGGGTTGCGCGAATCAATAATGGTTTTACTGAAGCCACATCAGACTCAGGCTGAAAGTCTGACGCTTTAAGTTTTTTCTCTTTCGGGGCGACTATTATCACGGCAACAGGCGCCATCATAGGCAATTTTACGGGGGCAGCTTTTCCTGTTTTTACCATAGCCTGGATCTGTTTGGCCTGATTCGACTGCAGTGCAGGAACTCCCGAGTCGAGATGAGAAGGTGCGAGATTCACCTGTCCGGCCATCGGACGCCGTTTCGATTTTGCGTCGTCTTTTTTCACCTCTTTGCGGGGACCAGAGGCGTTTCCGCCACTCTCTATCTGCTCCTTTTCAACAATCCTGCCGGAGGTTTTTGCTCCGTTGAGATAGGCCGAATCTACCCGCGCACCACGCAAATCTGCCCCGCGCAGGTCAGTCTCCCCAAGGTCGGCACCATCAAAGGAAACTCCATTGAGTTTCGCCTTGCTGAGATTCGCTCCAGAGAAATTGGTTAACTTACAGCTCGAAAGAGACAGGTCAGCTCCCTGTAAATCCACACCACTTAAATCCAGCCTGTTGAGATCCAGACCAGAGAGATCGCAGTTTTGACAGGTACGGGTTTCAAGCAGAATGTGCAAATTTTCCCGGGCAGTAGCACTTGCAGCATAGCTCGCAACAGGGCCAGAGAAACCAAGGATAAGGACCGAAACAACAATTACAGTTCTTTTTTTCATAATATTCAAGTTTAAAAATTAGAACATTTTCCTCTGTTGGTAAAAAATTTTATACCACAGTACACGTAACAAAAAAATAATTCGATAAAAAATCGACACAATACACAGAAGTTGCAATTATTTATGGTGCTTTGGCTTCCGATGTCGCCACACCCAGGGTGGAATGGGATGCGGGTTGCGCCAGAGATTACGGCCTTGCGACTTTGCCTGCTTTTCCGCACTCTTCCAGTCTCGACAGATGCTTTTGTGGCAGTAACGGTCATACACCCACACCAGTCCATGCTCAACGAGGAGGCCGTTGACCGCCCTGCCGTCCACCTTAACGACAGCAACCAGTCGGCCATAACGATCATAATCAACGCCGAGCACGGACACATTCCGGCCGGCAACATGATCACGCATCCATCTTTTGCAGGCAAAGGAACCGGGTTGATCAAACTCCGGGGCATCAACACCATAAAGGCGAATCTCCTGCCTGCCACGCCCGCGGCTGACAATCAGGGAGTCACCGTCAATCACCTTGAGAACGGTCCCTGAAAAGTTTTTGCCAGCCTGACTTGATGCTGAAATCGGAGTAACTGTCGATAACAAAAGGAGCAGAGAAAGTAATAAGTTTTTGGTATGCATGTCAAAATTTCCACACGAAGATTTACGACACTGACGAACTCGCTTTATCTCCGCTAAAATGGGGGGATTGAGTTGTTTTTACCTGACGGCAGCATTAAAAAGAAGAGTTGTGTAAGAATATTGACTCTTGATAAACGTATAAATACAGCATAAGGGTCCTTCGAATAATTTTGTATTTCGTTCATATTCGAGGCACAGGAAGATAGACGATTATTCAAGATACCCATAGGAGTTGTCTCAAACTTAAGGCGGAAGGACAGCTCTTTCACTGTGAGGATCAGGCCTGTTTTACGGTCTTTTTCGTAAACGACACCCTGAAGATGCAGAAACGCCCGAAGGCCGGAAAAGATGTCCCCATTGTTGCCCCATCCGGAATTTCAGTGGGGGAGGCAGCACAGACAAACTCAGTCACCCCGGCTGGCCACCGTTCTCCGGCTGCAGAACTTGACCATCGTCACCTCCATGGAGAAAGGCTTTGATTTACTCCCCGAAAAACATTCAACCATCGCCATGAAAGTCCTCCGTTAATTTGCATGGCTGTTGAGTTTGAACATGCGGGAACCTCAAGCAAACTCGCTGGCCTCATGTAAGAAGACCGGACATCACTTTTTTATTAAACAATCATCATGGCAACAACAACCATTCTTTTCGCAGCCCGGTCGGACACCGCTGATACCGCCCTCGGCGAACTCAACTTCACCTGCGATCACACCATTACCCGTGTCACCACTCCGACAGAGATTTGCTCAAGTAACTCTCTGTCGGAGTTCCCGGGAGCATCCTCCTCGACCTCAAACTGAGTGCTGGCGACAATGAACTGGAGCTGTTGCATACTGTCCACAGCAGATACACGCAACGTTCCATTCTGCCACTGATTCCCGCTGATCGGCCCTGGCTGATCAACAATTTCCTTACCTGATATGCAGAAAAACAAGGGCGGCAACCTTTCTCTTTTTTTCATGGTGCGCTGGCCGCCGTCATCAACTATCACTGGCGTGGCAAGGTCCGTGAACGGGAAAATCTCTTCCAGCAGATGCCCCTCCTCTTTGCAGATAAACACTTTAAGCGAACTAACCTGCCGGAGCACTTTCAGAACGTCAAAGTACCGGAGGGTTTCACCCTTAAGTTCTCCAATCCGAATCAGACGCTGGTGAGTGAAAATCCAGCCAGTACGGAAATACCGAACTGTCTGACTGGAGAGACCAAATGGGGACGCGGAGTAGACTTTAACAAACTGATTAATGACTACGAAACGCAGCTCATTATCAAGGCTATGCGGCGAACGGGCGGCAACAAAAAGGAGGCGGCAAAACTACTCAACCTCAAGCGCACCACCCTGCTGAAAAAAATCAAGAAGAAGGGTAATAGAAGGAATGTGGGAGGATTTATCGGGCAGCATCGGCTCATCGGAAGCCAGATTCACTTTCGCAGAGATGAGCAGCTCAAACTACACCGACCGGGCCTGCTACAAACGAAAAAAAAGGGGTTTGCGACAAATTGTCACAAACCCCTTGATTTTTTTACTGGTGCACCAGGAGGGAGTCGAACCCCCGACCTCTTGGTTCGTAGCCAAGCGCTCTATCCAGCTGAGCTACTGGTGCATTGGAGATATGCTATATACCCCACTTCCGCGCGAGACTCAAGCAGAATATTCACTACAGTGTGAAAAATTTACTTTTCCCGCCCGTGCCCCTCATTCTCATTCTCTTTCTCTTTTTTACGGAAGATAATTTCATTATCCGCCGGCTTCATACTGGAATGACCGATAATCTCAATCTCCACCTGCTGACGCTTCTCCATTTCAATAAGCTCAGCCCGCTTGTGATTCAGCAGATAGGAAGCAACATCAAGGGGAAAGTTGCACTCCACGCGTTCCACCGGATTGCGGCTGGCACCAGTCTGGATCCGGCGCAGATAGAAAAGCGAAAGGGTCTCCACGGAACGCATGGATCCCCGTCCCTTGCAGTATTCGCAGACACGATAGTTGCCAGACTCAATGGGTGCCCCCAGCTTCTGGCGAGAGATTTCCATCAGACCAAACTTTGAAATCTTGTTAAAGTCGACCTTCGCCTTATCGCGTTTCATGGCCTGTTTAACCTGCTTCTCCACCGCCAGGATATGCTTGCGACTGCGCATGTCGATAAAGTCTACCACCACAAGGCCTCCAAGATCCCGCAAACGAAGCTGACGGGCCAGTTCCGTGGCGGCTTCCATATTCGCCTGAAAGATAGACTCCTCAAAATTGGCGCCCTTGGAAGTAGAACCGGAGTTCACATCAATGGCAACCAGCGCCTCAGTAGGGTCGATGACAATGGACCCGCCGGAGGGCAGGTTGACCTGTGGCTGATAGATCTGCTCAATCTGCTCTTCCACGCTGTACATGTTGAAGATCGGTCGAGCTCCCTGATGCAATCGCACCCGCACCTTCTGCTGTGCTTTGGGCTGCATGGCAACGAAATCCTTCACCTGCTCCAGGGCTGTTCGGTCATCAACAAGAATTTCTTCGATGGCCGGATCAAAATGCTCCCGGAGAAAGCGGGCAACAGTCTGATGATCTTCGTAGAGAAGCCCGACACCCTTCAGAGCCAGCCCTCTCTCCCGAATATCCCTCCACAGTTTAAGCAGATAATCGGTATCCCGCGACAGGGCACTTTCAGTAATCTCGGAACTCGCCGTACGCACAATCCAGCCTGTCCCCTCAGGGATATCAAAGCCCTTCATGATGTCCCTGAGCTGACCACGCCGCTGCTCCCCGGAGATTTTGCGGGAGATCCCTGCAGAATCAGAACCGGGCATCAAGACCACGCAGCGTCCTGGTATAGAGAGGAAAGTGGTCATATTGGCACCCTTGCGACCAATCTCTTCTTTCACAACCTGGGCCAGCAACTCCTGACCGCGTTCAAGAACGTCGGTGATGGAAAGCTTTTTCCACTGCTGCTTTTCAACCTTCTCGCGCACATCGTCTGGCAGATTGGCTTTGAAATACTCGGGATGAATTTCACTGAAGGGCAGAAAACCGTTCTTTTCTGTACCATAATCAACAAAGGCAGCCTGGAGGCTGGGCTCAATGGCCACCACCTTTGCTTTATATATATTACTTTTTCGCTGCGCCCGGAAAACGGTGGAGACGTGAATAGACTCAAGTCGACCATCTTCAAGTAGAGCAAGGCGACACTCTTCCGGCTCTTCGGCATTGATCAACAGCTTCATTGATTTGCAGGATTCAGCCTTGTCACCACTCTTTTCTTTTCCCTCAGGCAGGCTGCTTTCAGCATCAACCTCTTCGGTGTTTGCCTTTTTTGTTCCCCGGCTATTTTTTCTTCCACGGCGACTGTGTGCCTGCCCTGATTCAGACTGAGCAGATTTCTCTTTTTCAGTTAATTCATCCGTAGATGAAAACAGCTCCGCAGGAGGAGACACTTCTTCCGCCTCAAGAATTTCAGGACCCGCCATCAGGGTATCCGCAACTTCGATCCGGGCCTCATCTGTGGTAGATTTATCAAGCACGGTTACAGGAATGGAGGGGGAACCTTCAGCTCCTTCTTCTGGAAGATCTACAGGGGAAAGTGCTGCAACGGCCTCCTGGTCAGAGGAAGAAGGTATCTCTGGAGTGGAATCTGCGTCATTCTCTTTTGCAACTGCAGGCTTACGCCCCCGCCGACTGGAAGGACGCCTGCTGCGACTTCGGGAGGCCGATTTTTCGAGTTTTTCGGCCGGGACCTCCACAGAATCTGACTTTTCTTTTTCAGCTGCTGCCGGAGAATCACCTTCTTCTCCGATCGGAGCAACACTGGCAGTTTCTGTTTTTTTTCTGCTCGAACTCCGACGGCGGCTGCTCCGTTTGCGAACAGGCTTCTTTTCATCCGTTGCAGCTTCCGTTTTCACAGGTTCTACTGCGGTTTTTTCTACTGTCTTTTCCTTTTTTTCAGGAGTTTTTTTCTTTTCAACCGGTTCACTGCTCTCTATTGAACTGGTGCTTTTCCACCATGCTCCGGTTGTTGCTTTGATTGATTTTTTCGGTTCTTTCTTGTCGCTACCTTCGCTCATTTAATACCCTCGCCCCCCGCGCCGTGGCACAACAACAGTGTGACACTGGAAATACAGCAATAGACTGCGTCGGGAAACATTCTTTCGTTTTTCTTTCCAAAAACATGCTGAAGCCTGCCCTCTGCACCGCAACACGGTCATTTTCAGGCATATCAGTTTCAACACACTTCCGGCTCTATTCATCGTAACGTAATGGTTCCTTTGCTGTTGTTTTTTGGTGACTTCTGTAATTGCAGAAGAAAACCGAAGGAAAACATTACGCATCTGATATTTAATGCCGTTTTCATGTAAACACAATTATTATTTACTGATTATCAGTGTTTCCCCCTGGAATCGACCGGCATTTTCTATCAGTTATGAATTTACCTGACAGGGCCGCACTTTAATACTTTAATCTTGACACGTCCCACCGAGCCCCGTAAACTCTGGACATAAAGATTCAAATTTTTAAACTTCTGGTAATTTTGTGTTTCTCTCGCAGTCGTCGTTCGCTGCCCGCCTCGTTCGCCGCACTGCCACCACTTAATATAACTTTCAGAAATACGGTTAACATGTCACTAAATACCCCCCCTCGTCTCTCCGGACAGTCCTGCCGCAACCTGAGGTTGAACTCCCCCGTCTCGCAAACAGTTCACACCGGCCTCTTCGGTGGTGCCCTGCTCTCCATGGTTATCTTACTTATCCCATGCAACGTGCTTGCTGCAGAGAATACGTCTACAGAAGAGTGGAACATTACGGCTGATAAAGTAATCAACTTCGACCACCCGAAAAGTATCGTCGCCAAAGGAAACGTCGTTCTGGTGAAGAAAGAGAAACTGCCGATCAACATGCCCCAGAAAAAGAGCTCATTGACCGCATGGAATGAACTGCTGGGTGAAGAGGAGGATGTTTCAGCGATTACGGCTGCCGAGGCTGAAAAAGCAGCAGTGCCAAAATATAAAACCACAGTCATCATCAAAGCAGACTGGATGACCTATGATGTGGAATTGAAGACCATCAAAGTCAAAGGGCATGTCAGTATTCAGGGGCCGGACGACAATCTGGTTGCCAAAGAGGGCTCGCTCAATCTCGAAACCGAGACCGGAGAGTTTTCAGAAGCCACTATCGTCCGCAAAGACCTCCAGTTACATCTTGAAGGGAAAACCATCAAAAAAACCGGCTATGAGACCTATGAAATTGCGTCTGGCTGGGCAGTTACCTGTAAACTGAAAAAGGGAGAGACCGCCCCGTGGTCTATTGCCGCCTCCGATACAAAAATAACCACAGGCGGATATGCCGTCATGAAAAACGCCCGTTTCCGCATTAAGGACGTACCGATTTTCTACTCTCCATATATGATTCTGCCGGTAAAGAATACAAGGCAAACCGGTTTTCTGATGCCGGAATTCAGCTACTCTACTTCAAGCGGGGCATCTGTGGGAGACCCACTTTTCATCAATATCTCCGACTCCTCGGATGCCACCCTTTATCCCACATGGTACTTCGATCGCGGCTTCATGAGCGGTGCCCAGTACCGTTATATGACGAGTGATACCTCCAAGGGAATGGCCATGGGGAACTTCCTGATGGATGATCTTTCCGACGGGAACCTGGATTCTGACTACTATGAT
>JALNVI010000072.1 GCA_023231425.1 Desulforhopalus sp.
CCCCGTGGTGACAATATGGCGCGTATGTTTCGCGGGTTATCGGTGTTTCGTATTCGGTTACGGTTGCACCGTTATTGTTACGTTTACCGGTACCGTGTAGACAAGGCATGCCTTGTCTCTACAACACCATTGCTGAAATCACTGTTGTGACGATTTTTCACCAATGATGTGTAAGGTCACCGGTATCACCATTGCGATCAATTTTACATCCTGTTTATCCATCACCCAAAAAGATGTCCACGCAGTCGCGTTCTTTGGTCAATACAAAATGTAAAGATAGAACAACAGCAATTCTTTGTTTAATTTTAAAATCTTTTTTAAAGTTTTTTGCCTTTATTCGCATGTTTCGAGCTTTTATTCGTTGGCAAAAAGTTTTTCGCTGTTCCGTCTTTTGCTTTTCCCTGTCTCCCGTCCCCCTTTTGAATCCGCCACTACAAAATGTAAATGGTGTAACCGGCATTTCCTTTACTCCCGGACAAACCGCAGCGCCACCCATTCCTTGCCAATGCGCTCGCCCACCTGCCGCAATCCAAGACAGGAAAAGACCCGCTGGATATTTTCCGTCTGCATGCCCCCGAGAATTCCCGAGAGGACCAGAGAACCGCCCGGTGCCAGCCGCGCAACGAGATCCATGGACATGGCGAGCAGGACATTATGCACGATGTTGGCCGCCACGATGTCAAACTCCCCCTCCAGTTTTTCAAGCGGAGTTGCCACTACCTCCATCTTCCCGGCGAGACCGTTGGCCTTCACATTAGAAATTGCGGCGGAAACGGCCTCGGGGTCGTTATCAATTCCCAGCACCCGTTCCGCCCCAAAAAGCAGCCCGGCCATGCCGAGGATACCGGTTCCGGTCCCCACATCAAGCAGGGTCTTCGCCCCCTCTCCGACCGCCTCACGGATAAGTTCCATGGTGAAGGATGTGGTATCGTGGAGGCCTGTACCAAAGGCCATGCCGGGGTCCATGGTGATTACCTGCTCCCCTTCCTGCGGTTGATACTCCTCCCAGCTGGGAGAAATCACCAGTCCGTCAACAATGGAGAAGGGAGCAAAAGACTTCTTCCAGTTTGCCATCCAGTCCTGATCTTCCACCACCTCATACCGCACCACCCCGCCGGAACAGCCGGTGGTTGACTCCAGTTCGGCAAGATACCCCCGCACCTTCAAGAGAATCTCCTCCCGTTCATCTTCAGCGATGTCAGCCTGTTCAAGCCAGGCGGAAACCGTTCCCCATCCCGGCTCATCAGGCGCGCCACTCTCCACAGCCACAGAGAAGGCACCCATCAAAAAATCGCCAAGGGCATCACTCAGCGCCGGATTCGCATCTACAATAATCTTCAGCCAGTTCTTCTTTTTTCCTTCCATTTCTCTTTTCCAAACGTTATTTGCCTGCAATGACAATTTGTTCTTTATACGGTATAAAGAGGGGGTATAATTTCCCCTCATAATCAAAAAATCAAGAGTTTCCCCTGCGTACAATAATGAGCAACGACGATTCCACACCACAGATTCTTTATGCCTGCCCCGACTGCGACCTTCTGGTCAGCGGCGCATCCCTCAAACCCGGACACTCGCTCTGCTGTCCGCGCTGCGGGCGGCGACTGGCAAGACGGGGTCGCAACAGTGTGATGAAGGCACTTGCCACTTCACTGAGCGGGCTGCTGCTCTTTTTCCCCGCCCTGCTGTTGCCTCTGCTGCAGCTGGACGCCTTCGGGTTCGAAGACTCCGCCAATCTGCTGGAATCCATACTACACCTCTTTGGGATGAAATACTATTTTGTCGCCCTCGCCGTCTCTTTCTCAGCAGCCATTCTCCCCCTTTTAACCCTTTTGTTCAGTTTTATGGTCAGCTTCAATCTCTTTTTCCACCGCAGAAGCCGCTGGACAGGGAGTATCTTCCGCGCCTGGCTGCAGCTCACTGACTGGGCAATGCTTGATGTTTACCTTCTCAGCATTCTTGTCTCCATTATCAAGATGCTGCCCATAGCTCAAATCCAATATCTGGCCGGTTTTTTCTGTTTTATTGTTCTCGTACTGCTGGTTCTGGGGACCTCAGCAGTTATCGACAAGGATATGTTCTGGATGAAAATTGAAGCCCTTTCCCCCGGAGCCCCTGTTCCTCTCATTTTTAAAGAAAGCGAGGGTGAGACCGCCGCGGAACACGACATTGTTCTCTGCCACACCTGCCACAAACTGCTCGCAGGGAGCTGGAGCGGGAAACCGTGCCCGCGCTGCGGCTCCACCGTCCACCGCCGCAAGCCGCAGTCGAAGTCCCGCACCACGGTCCTCGTCATCAGCGCTGTCCTGCTGCTCTTTCCAGCCAATCTGCTGCCGATCATGCAGGTAGACTTCTTCGGTTCAGAGCAAAACTCCACTATCATCGACGGCATCATCTACTTTTTTCACACCGGTTCCTATTTCGTCGGTGCAGTCATTCTCTGCGCCTCTGTACTGGTACCGGTCTTCAAGGTGATCGGACTGACCATCCTGCTGCTCAACCGCAGTCTGCCGGAAGCCTCACTGCGCCGCAAGACAAAGATGTATCGCTTCATCACCTTTATCGGCCGCTGGTCGATGCTTGATATCTTCGTCATCTCGCTGATGGCAGCAATGGTCGACTTCGGCTTCGTCAGCACCACCTGGGCCGCCCCTGGCTGCACCTGGTTCTGCATCGTTGTCACCCTTACCATGACCGCCGCAGAAACCTTCGATCCGCGAACCATGTGGGATCGTACACTTTTTCTTTCATCCTCGCATTCATCCTCACATTCATCATGACTCAAAAACCTGCCATCTTGAGAAATCGTGGCATCTCGCCGATCTGGAGTCTGCCAATCGTGGCAGCCATCATCTGCGGATCCCTGTTGTGGCACGCCTATCAGAACGCTGGCATCGACATCACCCTGATACTGCACAGCGCCAGCGGTGTCACCGCTGGCAAAACTAAAGTAATGGTACGCGGCATCCCGGTGGGGACCGTGACCGAAATCACCCCGGATCTCAAGCAGTCCCGCCTTGTGGCCACCTTGAAGATGGATTCACAGGTGAAAAACGCGCTGATAGAAGACACTGTTTTCTGGGTGGTGCGGCCCCAGCTCTCAGCATCTTCAATAACCGGGCTGGAGACTATCTTTTCCGGCTCCTACATCGATATGCAGAAAGGAGTGTCCGAGACCTTCCGCCGAGAGTTCATCGCCTCTGAAGAGCCGCCACCTCCACCGAAAAACACCCCTGGCCTGCACGTTCAGCTCAAGGCCGACGAACTCGGCTCCCTTCAGGCGGGCAGCGGCATTTATTTCAGCAACGTCCTCATCGGCGAAGTTGAACAGACCCAGCTCAGCGATGACTCCTCCGTCATTATCCAGGCACTGATCAAACCACACTATGAAAGGCTGGTTCATCTCGGCAGCCGTTTTTGCAACGCCAGCGGACTGGATATCCACGGCACACTCTCCGGTGTCGAGGTCCATGTGGAATCACTGGCTGCCCTGCTGCGCGGCGGAATCCAGCTCTTTACTCCGACCGCCGAAGAGAAAAGCCCGCTGGCAAAAGACGGGGACTCATTCAACCTCTATGCCAACTCTGCCGCAGCGGAATACGGCCTGCCACTCACCCTCAGCCTCACCTCAAGTGACGGTATTATTGAAGGAGTCACCAAAGTAATGTATCGCGGACTGGTGGCCGGAGTGGTGAAATCAGTGAAGATGAACCGTGATGAATCCCCAAAGATTACCGCCCATATTCAGCTCGACCCGCAGGCAGAACAAGTTCTTCGTGACTCGTCTACCTTCTGGATGGTGAAGACCAGACTCAGCCCCGCCGGGGTCGATAACCTTGACCGGTTGATCAGCGGAGCCTACATCACCTTCAGCCCCGGCAAAGGAAAGTTCCGCGACCACTTCACCCTGCTGCCCACACCGCCGCCACAGCTCCCTCTGCGCCCCGGCAGGAGCCTTTACCTCACCTCCACCGACACCTCGAAGGTCACTGAAGGTTCTCCGGTCTCCTATAAGAATATCCAGGTTGGCGAAGTGGTAGCAATCACTGTCGAGGGGAACAGCGGAAAGTTGAAAACCCACATCTACCTTTACGAAGAGTACCTCCACCTCCTCAACCGCAGCAGCGTCTTCTGGCTGCAGTCCGGGGTGAAGGTGAAGGCCAGTGCCCGTACCGGACTCAGCGTGGAGACCGGGCCGCTGGCCACCATGCTCTTCGGCGGCATCAGCTTTACTACTCCGCAGCAGGAGAAGGCAATTCAAGAAGGTGACAGCTTCCCGCTTTACTCCGACTATGGAAAAGCAACTGCCGTGACACCCGTCCTGCAGCAGAAGGGGCGCCTCATCCAGCTCATCGCAGAGAAAAGTTTATCACTCTCCATCGGTGCGCCCCTCCTTTATAAGAGTGTGCAGATTGGCGAGATACGCGATTTCCGTCTCGATAAAAAGGGTAAAATCCTTATTGACGCACTGGTCTATAAAAGCTTCGACAAACTGGTCACTGACGGCTCCCGCTTCTACTACGCCGGCGGCGTGCAGGTGAGCGCCGGACTGAGCGGACTGGACGTCCACACCGATTCGCTGCTTGCCATGGCAGCCGGCGGTATCAGCATGGTCAATATCGCCGATGCCTGGCCGAAAGAGAAGGGACAGCCGTGGCAGCTCTACACAGATCTCAATGAAGCAAAAGACGCCGACGGCTTCGGGGTCACCGTTATTCTGTCTGATACGGCGGGGCTGCGCGAGCAGAGTCCGGTAATATATAAAGGCATCAGCATCGGCCGGGTCCTCTCCCTCAAACTCGACAGGAAGATGAAGAATGTGCAGGCGAGGTTACGCATCCAGCGCGAGGCCCGAGACCTCTTCCGGGAAGGAACCCTGCTGTGGGTGGAAGGGGCAGAGATTAGCATGACCGGAGTGAAAAATCCGCAGGCACTGCTCTTCGGCGCCCACCTCTCCCTCCTGCCCGGGAACGGCAAATCGCTCGACAACTACATCGTCCTTGACAGAGCACCCCTTGGCGATATTGCCAATGCCGAGGGACTCGGCCTTGTACTGGAAACCACCCACCTCGGCTCAATCAGTGTCGGTTCACCGGTCTATTACCGAGAAATCAAGGTCGGCGAGGTAACCGGTTACGAACTTTCTCCTACCTTTCAAAAGGTGCAGATCTTCATCTCCATAAAATCCCGCTTCGCCCCAATTGTCCGCGAGAATACCCACTTCTGGAACATCAGCGGAGCACGAATTGAGGGTGGAATTTTCTCTGGGGTAACAGTGCAGACCGGCTCCCTCGAATCGATGATCAAGGGTGGCATCGCCTTCGCCACCCCCGATAACAAGAAGGCCAGCAGACGGGCGAAACCGGGGCAGCTTTATATTCTGCATGAAACCCAGGAAGAGGAGTGGCTGGACTGGGAACCGGATGTACGGATTCTGGAAAAAGAAGATGCTGGCAAGTATCTAAAAAAAAGCTGAAAAAGGGGTGAGACCATGCAGCAGGAAACGAAACACCTTCTGAGCTATGGCAAATTAAACGACTTCCTTACCGGAGAAGAAAAGGTGGACACCGATGACGAACGTGTCCGCCAGCAACTCGCACGGATGCTGGTAGAGGAGAAGAACTTTGCACGAGAGGAGTTGCTTGGCGGGGAGATAATCACCACAACCATCTCCGGACGGGCAGTGACCTCATTTCTTGACCTCATCGCCTTCTGCGGAGAAACACCTTTGATGGTGCTGCGTTGCGCTCCGGGATCGCTGGTCAGCCGGGAGCGCTCAGCAATTGCCGCCGCGCGGGTATGGCACCCGCAGTTTTGTCTGCCCCTTGCCGTCGTTTTCAACGGGCAGGATGCCGAGGTTCTTGAGACAGACAGTGGCAGAGTTCTCAGACATGGTTTACACTCTCTCCCTTCACGGGAGATGCTTGAACAGCAGTGGCTTCCCTGCCCGTTACTCCCTGGCCCGTCGGGAGCAAAACGGGAGCGTGAATTACGTATCTTAAACGCCTTCGATCTACCGCAGTGTATTATCGATTTAAAGAAATAACGAGGAGCCTTGAAACATCTTGTATTTCCTTCCTCTTCGAGACACAGGAGGGCTTTTACCGCAGGTATAATTTTGATTGTAACGAAGAAGATGGACGATTATTCAAGGTCCCCGATAATAATTAAGGCGTAAAACCTTCGAAACACAGGAATGGCAATGACGACTGAACAGAAAAACTGGAACAAATCAAGCTGGCGAAACTTCAACGCCCTGCAACAACCCCTCTGGCCCAGTGAAGAGGAGGAACAAAAGGTGCGGAACAAACTCTCCCTGCTGCCACCGCTGGTCTTTGCCGGAGAGATTCGCTCTCTCAAGAAACAACTTGCTGACGCTGTGGACGGCAACGCCTTCCTCCTCCAGGGTGGCGACTGCTCTGAAAACTTCAGCAATGTCACTGCACTCAATATCCGCGAAAAGCTGAAAGTACTGCTGCAAATGTCTGTCGTTCTCACGTACGCTGGCGGAATCCCGATTATCAAGCTGGGCCGTATCGCCGGCCAGTTCGCCAAGCCGCGATCCTCCGACATGGAGACCAGGGACGGCGTCGAACTTCCCTCTTATCGCGGAGACATGGTCAACGGTGCGGAGTTCACCGAGGCGGCCCGTACCCCCAATCCAAAGAACATGCTTCAGGGCTATAACATGGCGGCATCGACCCTCAATCTGCTGCGCGCCTTCACCCACGGTGGTTTCGGCTCCCTGCAGCGGGTGCAGGCGTGGAATCAGGAATTTGTCGCAGCCTCTCCAATGGGTCGCAGTTATAATCGCCTCGCCAAACAGATCAGTCAGGCAATTCAATTCATGGAGACCATTGGCATCAGCTCAGAGCTGCCGCAGATCAATCAAACCCAGTTCTACACCTCCCATGAGGCGCTGCTGCTGGGGTATGAAGAGTCTCTCACCCGTCTCGACCACATCACTGAACAGTGGTATGACTGCTCCGCTCACCTTGTATGGATTGGAGAACGTACCCGCCAGATCGATGGAGCCCATGTGGAATTTCTGCGCGGAGTTCACAACCCCCTGGGGCTGAAACTCGGGCCAAAACACGACATCGACGAAGTGAAACGGCTGATCAACGTCCTCAATCCAGATAATGAAAAGGGACGGCTGACCATCATCACCCGCCTCGGCAAAGACAATGTGGAGAAAGTGCTGCCGCCGCTGCTGCGGGAGATAAAACGGGAGGGCATGCATGTGGTCTGGAGCTGTGACCCGATGCACGCCAACACCTACACCGCCAGTTCCGGTCATAAGACCAGAAATTTCAACGATATCGTCTCTGAGATCACGTGCTTCTTTGAAACCCACTGGGCAGAGGGGACAATTCCCGGTGGGATTCACCTGGAAATGACCGGCAATGAGGTTACTGAGTGCACCGGCGGTGCCCATAATATCGTTGATGAAGAGTTGTCGCAGAACTACGAAACCACCTGTGACCCACGCCTCAATTCGGAACAAAGTCTTGAGGTCGCTTTTCAGATTGCTGACATGATTCGCAGATGACAAGGCGAAGAAATTCCCGCCGTCTGCGGTTTCGACCGCAGACGGCTTTTTTCTCAAACGCTCCCACCAGCATCCGGGTTTCTTGAAACAGCTTGTATTTCATTTAGATCACAGGAGGAGATTTATTGCAGGAATAGCAATTATATACCTGCGGTAAATTTCATCCTGTGAATACAGCTGCCGAACTACTGTTCCTGCCGATTCGAAATATCCTTTCTGCGGTTATCGGCAATCGTCTTAAAGATTTTGATAATCATCGGCAGCTTTTTGAGATCCTCTGTGGTGATTCGCCGGACCACCATCTCGGTGGCAGCAAGAACCGTAGCACTCCATTTCTTCTCATTGCCGAAATAAGCCCTCTCACCGAACACGGCCCCGGTCGTCAGGGTGGAAAGCAATTCACCCTCGGCATTGTAGATGCAGGCCCTGCCGTGATCAATGTAGTAGAGACCATTCGCCTCGGTGCCAATCTCAAGAATAGTATCTCCTTCGTGAAACCACTCCAGCTTGAAATACCGTTCCCACTCGGTATTCTCCACCAGCACCTCAAACAAATCAGGATTCATCGCCTGCAGCAGCTCTTTTGAGAGGTGGGAAAGACGTTCACCAAGGGAGTCCCGTTTTTTCTCCAGCAGCTCCATGCCATGGGTTCTGAAACTGATTGAAGGCCGTGGCATTTCGCGGATATACTCGAGAATCCGGCTGGTCGCAGGGTCAACATTACCGGTGAGCTCTTTGAACATTCTCTGGCTCTCAAGCAGCTCTTCACGCACCCGGGGGAAATCCGGCACGATATTCTTCAGCATGTTGCCAGAGAATAATTCCATCGCCTCATTTTTACGGCAAAGAACCTTCTTGAGTTTTTCTTTATCGATATTTTTGGGAACAGAGGGACTGCCGGGAGCATAAACAGTGAAAAGATTGAGCGGATGAGGCACGCTGGAGAGGCTCACCTTGGCGACGTTGACCACGTAGTCATCGAAGCCCTGCTGATGGCGGACAATCTCACGGTCCAGAAGAAAATGGGTGCCAAAATAGCCGGAAAGCTCTTCGAGACGGCTGGCAACGGCAAAACAGGAACCGCACTTCACCGTTTTTTCGCCGATCTTTGACTCAACAATGTGGCCGAGCATCAACCCCATACGGGTGGGAACAAGGCGTGATTCGTTGATTGCACTGGCGAGATGCATCGCCACCCGCATCGCCCGCGTACAGATTCCGGAAGGAGTCTCCCCGGGACGTTTATCAAAAGTGATAATACTGCCATCGCCACCGGTGGGCTCAATCTCCATCGGCTGGAAGGCCTCATCGTCGATGACACTGAGGATATTTCTGTGGTAGAGAGAGAGAAAGGCACAGATCTCAGAGGGGACCATCTCCGCCGTAATATTGGCATAATGCACCATATCCGTCATAAGAATGACGACCTGACGATCCTCTCCGATCCTGCTCTCCCTGGTGGCGTTGTACACTTGCTCCACGACTGTAATTTCAGCTCCAGAGAGCAATAAGCGTTATAGTAAAAAATACTCCTATAAGAATAATTGCAACTTTAACATTAACACTTTCGTCTTCTTGATGTGCGTGTGACATTATCTTCCCCGCTGTTGATGGGTTGCGTTTTCAAAGAGATCTCAAGGAAACCTCAAGACAAACCTTATATTCTATCATTATTATGCCTGAAAGACAATATTCATCAATTCACTAATATTTGTAACACCGACCAGTTCGATCCCCGCTGGCAGTTTGAGCCGCTGTCGGTTGGTTTCCGGCAGGATGAGGCGGGAAAAGCCAAGACGCTGAGCCTCCTTCGCCCGAACCTCCATGTGACCTACGGCACGCACTTCTCCCGCCAGTCCGATCTCACCGCAGACCGCCGTACTCGAGGGAACAGGTTTGTTCAGCAGGCTGGAGGCGAGGGCACACACCACTCCGAGGTCAAGCGCCGTTTCGTCAATGCGAATACCACCGGCAATATTGACAAAGACATCGTTGCCATACATATCCATACCACCTTTTTTCTCAAGAATAGCACAGAGCAGGGAGAGGCGCTGGTGGTCCGTTCCGATGGCTGTGCGCCGGGCAGTGCCGAGATTGGAGGGGCTGACCAGAGCCTGCACTTCTACAAGGATGGGACGGGTCCCTTCCACGCTCGGCAACACCACCGAACCAGGCTCATCAAGAGGACGCTCGGCGAGGAAGATCTCGGAGGGATTCTTCACTTCCACCAGCCCCTCTTCTTTCATCTCGAACACCCCGATCTCGCTGGCGGAGCCGAAACGGTTCTTCACCGTCCGCAGGATTCGGAAGGCGTGGCTGCGATCCCCCTCAAAGTAGAGCACGGTATCAACCATGTGCTCCAGCACCTTCGGCCCGGCGATGGAGCCATCCTTGGTCACATGGCCCACCAGCACCACGGGAATGTTGCGGCTCTTGGCAAACTCAATCAGTCGGGCAGTGGATTCACGAATCTGGCTGACAGAACCGGGCGAAGAGGCGACCCCCTCGCAGGAGAGGGTCTGCACCGAATCGACCGCCAGCAGGGCCGGTTTCATCTCAGCAGCCATCTGCACAATACGCTCGACGCTGGTCTCGGTGGCAAGCCAGGTATCGGGGTGGGTCGCACCGAGACGGTCTGCGCGCATCTTGATCTGCCGGGCGGACTCCTCTCCCGAGACGTAGAGCACCCGGCGTCCTGAGGAATTGGCGAGAGCAGCGAGCAGGTGCAGGAGCAGAGTCGATTTCCCTATGCCCGGCTCCCCGCCAATGAGAACCACCGAGCCGGTGACAATGCCACCCCCCAGGACGCGGTCCAGTTCTTCGATGCCGATGCGCAGACGATTTTCATCCCCATCCGGGGCCTCTGACAGAGGCACCGGCATGTTTCCCATGCTGATTCTGCTTCCTTTTCCCTGGGTCGGCAGGTCAATCTCCTCCACCATGGTCCCCCAGGCACCACATTCGAGGCAGCGGCCAAGCCACTTGCCGTTCTTATATCCGCACTGCTGGCAGACATAGACATTCTGTACTTTTTTCGCTTTCATGTTTTTTACATTCGGGGTATGTGCATTCTTTGCAATTCTTCCCAAAAACCGGGTTCTGTGAGTTACATTAAAGAGAAGAGCCGGTTTGCGCAACTCTCTTTCTGTGCAGGCTGAGGTTCACCCCTGCTGATTAAACCCGTCCCTGCCGACGACAAAGACGATGGCGGAAAGGGGGCACGGACGGCAAGCTTCCCGGTCAACCCGCAGGTCCCCTTTTCTCCAGCCTTCCCTCACCTTTACATGCGCCTTTGAAAAAGCTATATTGAGTCTTGACTGATTTTGGCAATTCCTGCCAGCTCCACCCTGTTTTCGACCTCTTTCCTGTCAGCCCATGAGCACAAAAACCACCGTACAGCGTCCCAAATGGACACCACTGTTTACCAGCATAAAACTAATTCTCAGCAAGCCGAAACTGCTGCTGTGGAGCGTTATGCTCTTTGCCGCAACCATTCTCATAACCTGGCTGGGCGATCACCTTGCCCTCAGTCAGCTTGACTCCTTTGCTCACAATCTGATGCCGGCGGAACCGGCGGCGGTCGGAGTTCTCGGCTGGCTCAAGTACGCCGCATGGCTGGCCGGAGACTGGCTCTACCTCCTCCTCAGCCGGGTAGTCACCTTCTATCTCGCCTTCCTCCTCGCCTACACTCTTACGACCCCCGGCTATGCCTTTCTCAGCCGCGCAGCGGAGAAAATCCGGGCGGGGGAATATTTTAATGAAGACGCCGACTTCAACTTCAGGGGGATCCTGAGGGATCTCCTTGAGGGCGTAAAGATCAGCATTTTCGGTATTTTTGTCAGCATCCTCGCCATACTGCTCAACTTTCTACCAGTGGTTGGACAGGTCGCCGCCTTCCTGCTCTACTGCTTCTACTCCACACTGCTCTTCATCGACTTCCCTGCCTCACGACAGCGCTGGACCCTCGCCAGGAAACTGCACTGGCTGTGGAGATACAAGGGGACGTCACTCCGTCTTGGCATCGGCCCGGCACTGCTGTCGATGATTCCTCTGTTTAATATCTTTGCGATGGCACTGCTTTTCCCGCTGTTGACAGTTCACGCGACACTCAATTTTACTACTGCCGAGGTACAGTCCGGCCAGAGTCATACTGAGGGGGACCTTGAATAACCTTGTATTTCGCTCATATTCGAGGCGCAGGAGGAAATTTACTGCAGGGATAACTTTGATCACGGAGTCTAACGCTTACCCGGAGTCTAACGCTTACCCGGAGTCTAACGCTTACCTGGAGTCTAACGCTTACCTGGAGTTTAACGCTTACCTGGAGTCTAACGCTTACCTCCGAGGATAAATTTTTGACTGTAACGAAGAAGAGGGGCGATTAGTCGATGTCCCCTGAAGTTTAATAATTCACGGAGACAAAAAGATGGGATACGAAATCGAAAAAAAATTTCTGCTCAAAGATGAATCCTGGCAGCAACTCGGTCAGGGACATCGTTTTCGGCAAGGTTACCTCACCAGCGGCGGTGAGGGGGCCACGGTGCGTGTCCGCACCTCCCGCAATATAGGCTGGATCACGGTCAAAGGGCCGACTGTCAAGGGGGTACGCCGAGAATATGAATATGAAATTCCCCTTACCGACGCCTTGCAGATGCTCAAAGAAATCTGCATTCCGCCGATCATTGAGAAGACCCGCTATACCTTTACCCAGGATAATTTTGTCTGGGAAATTGATGCTTTTCTCGGGGAGAACGAGGGACTGGTGGTCGCCGAAATTGAGTTGGAAAGCCCCGACCAGCCATTCCCCAGACCATCCTGGCTTGGGCAAGAGGTAACTGACCGCCCGCGTTATTACAACGCCAGTCTGGTTCACTACCCCTTCAGCGCATGGACCAGTCAGGAAAAAAACGGAGAGTAGAAAGTGCGAACGCTGTCTCTCAGCAACGGCAGTGTTCTGCCCGCCATCGGTCTCGGTACATGGAAGACAACGCGGGGCGAGGCTGCTGTTGCAGTAGACGCCGCTCTTGCGGCGGGATACCGCCATTTTGACTGCGCCACCATCTACAAAAACGAGGCTGAGATAGGTGAAGTCTTCCACCACTGGCTCAGCTCGGGACGAATCCGCCGGGAGGAGCTCTTCATCACCTCCAAGCTGTGGAACAACGCTCACCTCGCCAGGCATGTCCGCCCAGCCGTTGAACGAACCCTGAGGGAACTGCAGCTCGACTTTCTCGACCTCTATCTTATTCACTGGCCGATAAGTTTCTCCTCCGACTGCGACCACCCAAAACGTGCGGAGCAGTACCTCCCCCCCGATGACAACCGTCTTATCGCCACCTGGCACACCATGGAGAAGCTTGTTCGCAAAGGGCTGCTGCGTGGTATTGGACTAAGTAACTGTAAACGTTCCCGCCTCCAGGAACTCTTTACCGCCGCCGACATTAAACCTGCGGTTCTGCAGGTGGAGTGTCACCCGTATCTGCAACAGCGCCAGCTGCTTGACTGGTGCCGGGAAAACAGCATTGCGGTTACCGCCTTTGCACCCCTCGGTTCCGGAGATCGACCTGAGAATATCCGTAATGCAAATGTCATAGAACTGCTTAACAACCCTGTTCTACAAAAAATTGCCACAGAGACCGGCAGCACTCCCGCCGCAGTAGCGCTGGCATGGAATCTGGCACGAGACGTAGCGGTAATTCCGAAATCGATTCACCCTGAACATCTTCGGGAAAACCTGAAGGCTGCCAGCCTTTACCTCTCACTCTCTCAGAGAAAACGCATCGACCAGCTCAATTGCGGACTCCGCCTCATTGACGGCTCTCCATTCTGCAGCAAGAAATCTCCCTACTCTCTGGACTGGCTGTGGACTGATACGGCCTGACACGGCTTGACACTAAAGGGAACTTTATACCATCCACCGTTATCGTTATCGTTACGTTTACCGTCACCGTGTAGACAAGGCATGCCTTGTCTCTACAACACCATTGCTGGAATCACTGTTGTGCTGATTTTTCACCAATCATGTGTAATGCCATCGGTATCACCCCGTGGTGACAACGTAGCGTGTA
>JALNVI010000073.1 GCA_023231425.1 Desulforhopalus sp.
TTTATCTATGGCAGCCATTTCATCGCCGGCTGGGTGCTCATTGGTGAATTCATTTTCACCCTCGCCATGGCGCTGAAATGCTATCCGCTGCCGGCAGGTGGTCTGCTCGCCATTGAGGCGGTAGTCATCGGCATGGCATCAGCGAAGACCATTTATGAAGAGGCATTGATCAACTTCCCGGTCATACTCCTGCTGATCTTCATGGTTGCCGGTATCCACTTCATGAAGGGTTTCCTGCAGTTTACCTTCACCCGTCTGCTCGTGCGGGTACAGTCGAAAAAGAAGATAGCCCTGCTCTTCTGCATGGCCGGGGCCTTCCTCTCCGCCTTCCTTGATGCCCTTACCGTCACTGCGGTTATCATCGCCGTAGCCTACAGCTTTTACGAGGTCTATCACAAATACGCGTCAAGTGCCGCCTCCCGCCCGGCGAAAGATCTCGTGGACGATGAGGCCTTCAACGACGCCGTCCGTGCTGACCTCCTGCAGTTTCGCGGTTTCCTGCGCAACCTGATGATGCACGGGGCGGTAGGAACCGCCCTCGGCGGCGTCTGCACCATGGTCGGAGAGCCACAGAACCTGCTCATCGCCGACACCATGGGCTGGCACTTTATTCCCTTCCTGAAAGAGGTTTCCCCAGTCTCCATGCCGGTACTCGCTGTCGGTCTGCTCACCTGTCTGGCCGTAGAGCACTTCAAGATCTTCAGCTATGGTTTTTCCATGCCTGGTAACATCCGCTCCCATCTGCTCGAAACCGAGGTGAAGATGGAGGCACAACGTGGCACCGCAGGAAAACTGAAACTCATCATTCAGGCACTTGTCGGTCTTTTCCTCATCGTTGCCCTTGCCCTGCACCTCGCCGAGGTGGGTATCATCGGTTTGACAGTCATTATTCTGCTCACCGCTTTCACGGGTGTGACGCAGGAAAATCAGATCGGACATGCCTTTGAGGAAGCCCTTCCTTTTACCGCCCTGCTGGTGGTCTTTTTCTCCATCGTTGCGGTAATCCATGAACAGGGACTCTTTGTCCCAATCATCGACTACGTCCTCTCCCTCAAGGGGCAGATGCAGCTGCTGGCCTACTATGGAGCCAACGGCATACTTTCAGCCATCTCCGACAACGTCTTCGTTGCCACGGTCTATGTGAGCCAGACCAAGATGCACATTGCCGAAAACCTTGGCATGCTGCCGGATATCCTTACCATTGGTCAACATCTTGGCGCCGTCACCTCCCAGCAGATTTCCTCTCTTTCTGACATGAACTCCCAGGCGTTGATTGCGCAACTCAGTGATCCCTCTCTCAACCGCACCGAGTTTGTAAATTCCCTCGCTCCGGAGATGGCACAGAAGGCCAAAGATATCATCGCGATCATGCACAACATTGGCGCTGAGCTGATGTCTGAACTCACTAATCCCGAGATGGAACGGTCCACGGTCTTTGCCACCCTGACACCGGAAGCGGCAAAAGTCGCGGAAGAAATCATGTTCCATTTCGATAAACTCGCGGTTGCCATCAACACCGGGACCAATATCCCAAGTGTAGCCACCCCGAACGGCCAGGCGGCGTTCCTTTTCCTCCTGACCTCCGCGCTGGCTCCAGTTATCCGCCTCTCTTACGGTCGGATGGTCATGCTCGCACTGCCCTACACCATCACCATGTCACTCACCGGCGCTTTTGCCGTCTACTTCTTCCTGTAAGAAGCTGAGGACAGAAAATGAAAAAGGACCTTTTCCCCCTCTGGGGAGAGGTCCTTTTTTTGTGTAATGGGTACCTTGAATAATCGGTCTTTCGATATTTCCTGCCGGGCCGGGCAGAAACTGCTTTATGCAAACCTCGCAGGGAAGAAAAAAATGGCCGGAATTTCATCAGATATCTACCAAAAAGAGTGCGTTCCGCAGATTCCATGGTATCATCCATGCAACAGGAGAGTTTCTTCAACCCTGATAATATCTACCATCATGCGTACAAAGGAGACCACGATGAAACGTTCTATCACAGGACTGGCACTCTGTTTTTCTGTCCTGCTTCTTTTCTTACTCACCTCCAGCGGCGTTTCCGCAAAGACAACCACCATTAAATTTTCCACCTGGCACCCGGCAGTGAGCAGAGAAGTGCAGACCGTCTGGCAACCATTGATGGAGAAGATAAAGACAGAGAGCGGCGGGCAGCTTGACTATACCATGTTCGCCGGAGGGGCCCTCGGCAAGGGACCGGCACACTATGAACTGGTGAAAAAAGGCATCAGTGACATGGGCTACTTCACCCTCACCTGGACGCCGGGGAAATTTCCTCTCTCTGAAATCCTCTCCATGGCCATGTGGGTCGACGGCAAAGATCTGGCTACGGATATCGGCAATGAACTCTACGAAAAATCCCTGAAAGAGGAGTTCAAAGGAATTCATGTCCTGGAACTGAACGGCTGTATCCAGTCCTTCCTGTGGACCCGCAAACCGGTCACACAACTGGCCGACCTGAAGGGTCTGAAAATCAGAACCCCCGGGGGAATGCAGACCCGCTACATCAAAAATCTCGGGGCAGAACCGGTCTTCATGCCTCTCTCCGACGTTTATACCTCACTGGATTCCGGCGCCATTGACGGCGTGGTCACCTGTCCGCCACTGGTTGAGGCCTTCAAACTCTATGAAGTGCTCCATCACGGTGTTATCGCCACCTTCGGCTGTGTCACCGAGGGGGTTGTCTATAATCAGAGAAAGTGGAAGAAACTCACCCCGGAGATGCAGGAGCTGATCACTCACCTCGCCCGTAATCCCTACCGCACCACCGGCGGATTGAACAAGGCAGCCTACAGTGAAATGATGACCGATCTTAAACAAAAGGGGATGGTCCTCCATGAACTCGACCCCGCAACGCAGAAAGAATGGTTCAAATCCTATCAACAGGTAACCCGCGACTGGGTTCAGGAACAGAAAAATCCGGCAAAGGCAAAGAATGTTGTCCTGCAGCTCACCAGGATTTTACAAAAGCATGACGTCACCCCCGTAGCAACCCCCGAAGAGTGGATCGGGGAAGCGGCGAAGGCCTCTGACTGAGACGACCGGAAAACGCTATGGATACCTTTCAGCGAATGGTCCACAGGAGCACACGCATGCTGGCATTTTCGGCCATGCTTCTGCTCCTGCCAATGATGTTTCTCACCACCCTTGATGTCGGCCTGCGCCACCTTTTTTCTTTCACCATTCCGGGGACAATGGAGCTTTCGACCATGATGCTGGCGGCTTTCATCCTGCTGGGACTCTCCTATACCCAGCAGTGCCGGGGCCATGTGAGGATCACCTTTCTCGTGGAGAAACTGCCGACAAGAGTACAGGCGGGCATTGAGATTTTTCTCTCCCTGCTCACCCTTCTGCTGCTCTTCGCCCTTATCCGGGAGGGGTGGATTGTCGCCGTTGAAGAGGATCAGGTCTCCGACATGTTGCGCATTCCTCTCTGGCCCTTCAGGATGCTAATCATCCCAGCGTTTTTTTCCTTCGCCCTGGAGATCAGTGTTGACCTGATCAACTACAGCAGAATCCTGCTGAGGAGGACCTGATGGAACCGGTTACCGCGGGCCTTCTCGGCATTTTCCTGCTGCTGGTTCTGCTTGGCCTCGGCATGCCTATCGCCTTTGCCCTGATGTTCACCGGCTTTGCCGGGATCACCGTTCTCGCCGGACTGGACTCGGCCCTCCCGATGGCCGCCATGATGGTATACGACGAAGTTGCGGTCTATCCTTACATGGTCATCCCGCTTTTTATTGTTATGGGGTCGTTTGCCGGAGTCTCCGGACTGAGCCAAAAGATGTTCTCCTGCCTCAATCTCTGGATGCAGAAGATGCCCGGCGGACTGGCGGTAGTCTCCATCGCCGCCTGCGCCCTCTTCTCGGCGGTCTCTGGTTCGGCTATCGCCACCACGGCCACCCTCGGCAATATCGCCCTGCCGGAAATGAAACGCCATCACTACTCCGACGCGCTGAGCACGGGCGCGGTCGCCGCCGGTGGAACGCTGGGTTTTCTCATTCCGCCCAGCCTCGGCTTTGTGGTCTATGGCATGCTCACCGAACAGTCCACGGGGAAACTCCTGATAGCGGGAATTCTCCCCGGGATACTGCTGGCTGTCATCTTCTGCGGAGTGGTTACAGGCTGGGTGAAGCTGCAGCCACAGGCCGCGCCGCAGATAGATGTCGAAGCCAGCTGGCACGAGCGTTTTGTCGCTCTGAAGGATCTACTCCTGCCCCTCGCGGTCTTCATTATCGTCATGGTGGGAATCTACGGCGGAGTCTTTACCCCCACAGAGGCGGGGGCGGTGGGGGCGACCATACTCTTCTTTCACGCCTTGTTCAGCGGCAGTCTGAGCTGGAAGAACCTGATGACCATCCTGGAAGAGTCTCTGCGCATATCGGTAATGACGCTGTTCCTCGTCACCGGAGCCTCCATCTTCACCTCTTTTCTGGCACTCTCCACCATCCCCATGGTGATGACAGCCAAAGTCCTCCATCTTGGTCTGGCACCGGTCTTCATTCTACTGGCAATAATTATCTTCTATCTCTTCCTCGGCTGCTTCCTCGACGCCATCTCCATGATGGTGCTCACCATGCCGGTAGTGCTGCCAATTCTCTCCAGCCTGCACTGTGACCTCATCTGGTTCGGCGTTGTCTCCGTACTGATGATGCAGGCCGGTCTGATCACCCCACCCCTCGGCCTCAACATTTTCACCATCACCGGCATAGCAAAAGACGTGAAGGTTGAAACTGTATTCAAGGGTGTTATCCCCTTCCTGCTCGCGATACTTGCCGTTGTTCTCCTTCTCCTTTTCTTCCCTGCAATTGCTACCTGGCTGCCATCGAAGATGATCTTCTAACCTCAAATCTAAAAACCTGTTTTACACCCAGTTCCACCCGGCACCGCTGAAATGATCTTTTCCGGTGCCGGGATTATGCAAGGTCCCCGGATGAGCAAACAGGAGGATAAATTGATTCCATTGCAGAGACATCTGTTGCGGGATAAGACCCCCGTTGTGCTGAAGACGCCCAAATTGGGAGTCTGTCCCGCTGTCTTTGAATTCGCGAGGACAAAGTGGGAATGGTATTAACCAGAGGCCCGGAACGATCTTGACAATTAGCAAGATAATAATTAGTCTGCTAAAAAAATTAACCCAAGGTCAACATGTCGAAAGAAACAAAAGCCAGGCCCATAATGCATCTTTTCATGCACATAGGAAAATTGTTGAACGACAGACTGAGAAGTTCGCTTGGTGAAAAAGGAATTCACTTCGGGCAGGCGCGAATTCTTACGGCCCTGCTGAAGCATCACAGCCTGTCTCAGCGGGAAATTGCAATCGGGCTTCACATAAAACCTGCCACGGTTACAAACATGGTAAAAAAAATGGAGGTCTCTGGACTGATCGACCGCAATCGAGATGAGGGTGACGATAGAATCATCAACGTCACCCTGACCTCAAAAGGAAAAGAAGCGGCGCATTTCACTGAAGAGATCTTCCGCAAGATTGAGGGTGAGATCCGCTCAGAATTCGACGCTGGGGAGCTGGAAGACCTGCGTGTTCCTCTGGAAAAGGTCCGAAACACACTCGGCGGAAAAGATCCGGGCCTTTGACCTCCTCGGGAAAAAGACTGCCCCTCTCCTGCAACAGGAAATGTTTTTTCTCCGGGACCGGGTGTCTGCCCTGCAACAGTTTGCCCTGCTGCATTCAGCCTGAAATTCTGAGAATTTCTTCACAGCGTCTTTCAGCAGTGGCATAATGGGACCTCGAATCGTCTTGTATTCCGTTCATATCCAGGGCACCCTTTATTCACTCGTCACGTCAGGGATTACGAGAAAATCGCACATCCTCACCGCATCAAGTCTACACAGGAAGTGAGTCAAGGATTCAGGGTTCCCGGCACGTAGATTACGCTGCAGTTTAGAGACAGGAAGACTGCCAAACAATCAGTCGTTCAGCGCACAAATAATTGCACTGGACAAGGAGCAATCATGAACGACAAAAACCTTCACACCTCAGATTATTTTTACCAGTCGCTTCCAATCGATATTGAAGGCTGCAAATTACTGATAGAGCTGGCACTGGATCTTAACTGGTCATGGAATCACGCTACGGACAAGGTCTGGCGGGATTTAGATCCCGAGCTGTGGGCCATCACACACAATCCCTGGGATGTACTGCAAACCGTTTCACGGGATCGCATCGACCTCATGCTGGCTGATTCCGAGTTTCGTGCAAATGTAGAGGATCTGATTGGCAAACGGCAGAAGACTGAAGCGCCGACGCGCTGGTTTCAACAGGCGCACGAAAAGGAATCGGTTGATTGCATTGCCTATTTCTGTATGGAATTCATGCTCAGCGAAGCGCTCCCTATCTATTCCGGAGGTCTGGGCAACGTGGCTGGTGATCAGCTTAAAGCCGCCAGCGATCTGGGGGTGCCAGTGGTCGGTGTGGGTCTGCTTTATCAGCGGGGCTACTTTCGGCAGGTAATTGATCCGAACGGTGCCCAGCAGGCACTCTATCCGTATAACGATCCCGGCCAGTTACCCATCACCCCGCTGCGAGACGCAAACGGCGAATGGCTGCGGCTGAAGATTAATCTGCCAGTGGGCTCTATCTGGCTCCGCACATGGCAGGTTATCGTCGGTAACGTCAGGCTGTACCTGCTTGACAGCAACGATGCCGCCAACTATCCCGAGCATCGCGGCATCACCAGTGAACTCTACGGTGGCGACTCGGAACTGCGCCTTAAACAGGAGTTGATTCTTGGCATTGGTGGCTGGCGCCTTCTTGAAGCCCTGGGAATCCACCCCGAGGTCTGCCATCTCAACGAAGGGCATGCGGCATTTGCCGTGCTGGAGCGCGCGGCCAGTTTCATGGAGAAAAGTGGCCAATCCTTTGAGGTGGCACTGACGGCAACCCGGCCGGGAAACGTCTTTACCACCCATACGGCCGTATCCGCCGGATTTGATCGTTTTTCACCAGAACTCATTGAGCGATATCTTGGTGCCTACGCCCAGAGAAGACTTGGCATCGGCATTTCTGCTTTGCTGGCATTGGGACGCAGCAACCCGGCAGACTCCCAGGAAACCTTTAATATGGCAGCTCTCGCCATCCATGGCAGCGGCGCGGTAAACGGCGTGAGCAAGCTGCACGGACAGGTCAGCCGAAATCTCTTTCAGCCCCTTTTCCCCCGCTGGCCAAGGTCGGAAATACCCATCGGCCACGTCACCAATGGTGTCCATATGTCGAGCTGGGAATCGGCCGAGGCAAATGATCTCTGGACAGCAGCCTGCGGTAAATCACGATGGCTGGGCGAGACAGATTTACTGGAACAGCAGATTCGTAAAATGTCCGATACGTGTCTGTGGAATTTTCGTCTCGCCAGCAGTAAGACGCTGGTCAAGTATGCCCGTGCACGCTCCAGCCTGCAACAGGCAGCCTCCGGGGCAGGTGTCATTTTGAAATTGCTCAACCCCGATGTTCTCACACTGGGATTTGCCCGTCGCTTCGCCACCTATAAGCGTCCGAATCTGCTCCTCCATGATCCGGAACGGCTGCTGCGGATTCTGACCAGCCCGGATCGACCGGTCCAGCTCATCCTCGCGGGCAAGGCCCATCCTGCGGATAAGGAAGGACAGATGATGATCCAGGAGTGGAATAAATTTATCTCCCGCCCGGAAGCCCGTCTCCATGTCATTTTCATCAGCGACTATGACATGCAGCTGACGGAACATCTCGTGCGTGGCGTTGATGTATGGATCAATACTCCCCGGAGACCATGGGAAGCCTGCGGAACAAGTGGCATGAAGGTGCTTGTCAACGGCGGGATCAACCTTTCAGAACTGGATGGCTGGTGGGCGGAAGCCTACACTCCCGAGGTGGGCTGGGCCCTGGGTGATGGGCTGGAGCATGGCGACGATCCAAAACAGGATGCTCTTGAGGCAGAGGCACTCTACAACCTGCTCGAACAAGAGGTTATTCCGGAATTTTACACGCGCAACGACCAGGGCATTCCTGTCGCCTGGGTAACAAGAATGCGCGCAAGCATGGCGAGCCTGACCCCGCAGTTTTCCACAAACCGCTCCGTACGCGACTACACCGAAGCATACTACCTGCCTGCAGCGGCAGCCTATCGTCAACGCGCGGCAGACCAGGGCCGCAAGGCCCGGGAAATAGGAGCGTGGCAGCAGTCCCTTGAGCAGAAATGGGAAACTCTGCGTTTTGCTGGAACAACGGTGGAAACCAGGGGCAGACAGCATGAATTCAACGTCCAGCTTTTTCTCAATGGACTCGATCCCGAAAGCGTGAAGGTGGAACTCTATGCCGAAGACATAAACGGTGAACCCGTATACCAGAAAATGACACGTATGGTTCAATCCGCTGATGGGTCGGACTGCACCGGGTACCATGCTGTGGTTTCAGCTCAGCGCCCGGCAGCAGATTATACGGCGCGGGTGGTTCCGATCTTCCCCGGCGCCAGGGTTCCACTGGAGGACTGCCACATCCTCTGGAATGACTGAAGGGGACCTTGAAGACAAAACGACAGGGATTCTTGACTATCCCTGAGCGACGCTTCACGTTGAGCTCCCATCAAGGTACCCATCAGTCTGAATGCCGAATTGTACAATGCACTTTCGACACCATCTTTGAACGTAAAAAGGAGAACATTATGGGACATAAAGAGAAAAGATATCTGGAACTTTATGAAGGAACCGCGCGTGACTCTCATAAAAACAAAAAGGGAGAAAAGAAGACAGCTCTCTGGGTAAAAAACAAGCAGCTCGACTACGAAATTGAGCTGCATGGACTGCAGATCGAACTGTTGAAGCTGCAGGGCAGCATAATAAAAAACGGGGGAAAGGCTCTCGCTATTTTTGAGGGACGTGATGCTGCAGGGAAAGGCGGGACCATCCTGCGCCTCACGCAGCACCTCAATCCCCGTAATGTGAAGATTGTCGCCCTGGCAAGGCCCAGCGACCGCGAACAGAGTCAATGGTATTTTCAGCGCTATATCAACCATCTGCCTGCAGCGGGAGAATTCGTCGTATTCGATCGAAGCTGGTACAACCGGGCAATGGTCGAACCGGTGATGGGCTTCTGCACGGAAGAGCAGCACAGCCGTTTCCTCAAAGATGTACCGTCTCTTGAGGAGATGCTGGTGCAGAGTGGTATCAAGCTTTTCAAATTCTACTTTTCAGTGAGCAGAGAGGAGCAGAAAGCACGTTTTGAATCCCGACGGAAAGACCCGCTCAAACACTACAAAATCTCCCCGGTGGATGAAAAAGCGCAGAAGATGTGGGATCAATATTCCGTGCGGAAATTTCAGATGCTCACCGCCACCCAGAGGGAGAAGACCCCGTGGACAATCATTCGCTCAGACAATAAAAAAGATGCACGGATCAACTGTATCAAACATATCCTCAGCAGCTTTGAGTATGAGGGAAAAAGTTCTGACAAGCATCTCACCCCCAACCCTGAAGTGGTTATCCCCGGAGAGGTGGAGTTGCGGCTGATGGAGGAGAATATGGCAACACCGGAGAAACTTCCGGGCTGATGCAAACCCTTCCAGACAGCGCCACGGGATGGGTCGCCAATCCTCTTCTGCCGCTTTCACACAGGAGAGGATTATGATGGTACCTTGAAACAGTTTGTATTTCGCATATTCGAGCCAGAGGAGGAAATTTACCGCAACCTTTCCTCAAGATTACAGCGCTGGAAGAAAAGAGACCTCAGCCCGGAAGTCTGTCGGTAAACAGTGTGACAAGGCGTTTCCCAACATTGCCGTTGTGGTATAGTCCCGAGATGAAGATACTGAATGTAATAGACAACCCTTTTGCAGTCCTCGGAACCTTCGTGCTCCTCATCTTCTGTGCCTTCATGACGGCAGAGAAGTGGCAGCGCCCCGAAAGCAGAAGATACAAAAGCGTGCGGCATCGCAGTTACTGGTGGGAGCTGCTCCTCGATCACCCTGCCCGCGTCCTCTTCTCCACCTTCCTCGCACTCTGCCTCTGCGGCGGCCTCGCTCTGCTTCTTCCCGTGGCCACCAGCCATGGCATCACTCCCATTGATGCCGCCTTCACGGCGGTGAGCGCAGTCTGCGTGACCGGCCTCGCCGTGCTGGACACACCCGATGCTTTCACCTTCACCGGCCAGGCCCTTATTCTGCTGCTGATCCAGCTCGGCGGCCTCGGTATAATGTCGATCACCACCGTAGCCATGCACGCCATGGGCCGCCGTCTCAGCCTGCGCCAGGAGAAGGTTCTGGTACAGGTCTCGTCCACCAGCCATCAGGATCTTCTCGCCTCGCTCCACGCCGTAATTCTCTACACCCTGATCGTGGAAATCATCGGTGCCGTCCTTCTCAGCCTGCTTTTCCGGCTCCACGGCGACACCCTGCCCGTCTGGCGTGGTGTTTTCACCGCCATCTCCGCCTTCTGTAATGCCGGTTTTTCCCTGCAGAGCGACAGCCTGCTCGCTTACAACCACGCGCCGCTCATTCTCCATACCATTGCTCTGCTCATCATCCTTGGCGGTCTCTCCCCGGCAATGGCCCTGCTCCTGCCCAGATGGCTGGCCCGTCGTCCCATCCCTCTCTTCGCCCGCATCCCGCTGCTGACCACCGCTATTCTGCTGATCGGCGGTTTTATTGCCCTCCTCACACTGGAGTGGAATGGCATCTTCGGAGGCCTGAGCCTCGCCGACAAGCTGCACAACGCATGGTTTCAATCGGCCACACTGCGCACCGCCGGGTTTAATTCGGTATCACTCTCCTCCATTACAAATCCTACCCTGCTCATCATGCTCCTGCTGATGTTCATCGGCGGCAGCCCCGGCGGAACGGCGGGCGGGGTGAAGACCACCACCCTCGCTATTCTCGTCCTCACTTTCTGGAACAATGCAGCGGGACGTCCGGAGATCGTCATGCAGAACCGCCGCATCGACCACGCCACCATCTACCGCGCGGTGACAGTGGTGATCGCCGGGTTGTGTATCTGGTTTATCATCCTCTTCATGCTGGAGACAACCCAGCAGATCAGCGCTCGAGATCTGATCTTTGAAGTGACCTCAGCAGTGGCAACGGTGGGACTGACCATCGGCGCCACCCCGCTGCTGGATGAACCGGGGAAATGTATTGTCATCCTGGCCATGTTCGCTGGCCGAATAGGCCCGCTGACGCTCTTCATGCTGCTTGGTTCCAACAGAGAAGATGGCGGTGCCAGCCGCAATCCAGTGGAATATCTTTCGCTCACATAAACAGGAAAAATTATGGCTGAACAGATACTTATAATTGGTCTCGGACAATTCGGCATGACCCTTGCGCGCAACCTCGCCAGCAAGGGAGCCGAGGTGCTGGCGGTGGATCGCCGCCAGCCGCTGGTGCAGGAGGCCTCTTTCTTTGTCACGGAATCTCTGGTGGTTGATGCCACCAATGAAAATGAGATGGCCAACCTTGAACCGGCCAGGAGGGACGCGGCGGTCTGCGCCATCGGTGACGAGTCACGGGAATCGGCAATCATCTGCACCGCCCTGCTGCGGCAGATGGGCTGCCCGCTGGTTATTTCCCGCGCTAACGATGCCGTCTCCCGGCGGATTCTGAGCCTGGTGGGGGCACATCAGGTGGTAAACCCGGAAGAAGAGTTTGGCAGACGTTTCGCCAGCCGCCTGCTCTACAAAGATGTGGTCGTCGATACCCCTCTCGGCGAAGATCTTAACCTGACCGAGATCCGGGTTATGCCAGAGATGGTGGGCAAGAACCTCATCGACCTTGCTCTGCCGAAAAATTTTGGCATCATGGTGGCAGGAATTCGTCAGAGTGGACACATTATCAGCGTTGATCCTTCGCGGCCTCTGCAGGTGAGCGACAGCCTTATCATCGTATCCAGTGATGCCGCCCTCTCTAAACTCAACAAGAAAAAGTCATGAGAGAACACTTCATAGGGCAGTCAGTCCGTTTCGGGGCGTGGGTATTTATCTTTCTCACCATGCTGATGTCCTTTGCATCCATCTGGATTTTTGTACGTATAACTCCGGCAACTGCAACGATTCTGGAGCAGAACGACCGCTCCATCGCGGCTTGTGAGGCGATGCTTGCCGCCATGGTCACAAGAGATAAGGATGAATTTAACGCCGCGCTGACCAGAGCCGAAGCAAGTATCAACGAGCCCGAAGAATCGGCGGCGGTCGCCGCCATCAAGCTGAGCAGAGAAGTAAATTCAAAGGCGGGGGTACAGGCAACCATCCGGGGAATTCAGCAGATTGCGGCAATTAACCGTCAGGCAATGGAGCGTGCCGACCGGCAGGTACAGCAGTTCGGCACGGCAGGTGCCTGGGGGGTCGTCTTCATGGCAACGACCATTTTCCTCATCGGAATGATTTTTCTCCGCGGAATGAGACGCAACCTGATCATCCCGCTGCTGGAGATCGACGCGGTAACCAGGGCGCAGGAAAGTGGCAACACCATGCGCCGCTGCTATATCAAAAAACCTGCCCGCGAAGTACAGCAGGTTTTCAACCGTATTAATACGATCCTTGACCAGCTGGAGGAAAAATAAGGGGACGCAGACGGGTCGCAAGAGTTCATGTCTCATCTGAGACATGTCCCATGGAGAACGTCTGAAAATTGTTATTGCCCCGGATTCCTTCAAGGAGAGCCCTGTGCTCCGGCAGTCGCCCGGGCAATTGAGGCTGGTTTCCGGCAGGTTTTCGCCGATGCCGAATACCTGCCGATCCCTGTGGCGGGGCGGCGCAGGCATGTGCCAGGCCCCTGGCATGGGGCTTTTTCCTGCGAACAGCACAGTCATTGCGCCAGGTGGAGGCGGCCTGGGAAGGCTGGCAAACCAACAGGGAATACCGGTCATCACCATGGCAGGCTGTCTTGGAGAAGGGGCAGAACTGGTGCTTGATCACGGTGTCACCACCCTCTTTCCCATCCTGCCCGATCCTGGCTCCCTTGAGGACACCCTTATCGCTGCGGAAGAAAACCTCCGCGCCACGGCGAGAAATATCGCGGCTGAAATTTTCTAAAAGAAAAGAGAGGCAACGGAGTTTTGTTGTTAAATTTGACACCGGGAAAGGTTTAATACCATTCCTATTAAGTTATGCCCCGTTTTGCATCCTGTTTATCCCTTCGTGGTTACAAACGACAAAAGGAACCACGAATGGACACGGATAAACACGAATTATTACTGAAAGATGATCTCTGTTTCTACCTGAGCGATTGCAGAGGATTGGGAAATCAGAAGGACGGGAAAAGAAAAAGGCGGAAAAACAGTTTTTTTACCGCGAAGAACGCGAAGAAGCGCGAAGGAAGGCAACAGCATTTGAGAAATTACGCTCCTTCCTTATAACCTTTCGAAAACCAAATGAATTTCAACAACTCCTTCGATAATGTTGTGAGGCACTGAAAGTCTTCACTGGCAAACATGCTGCACTTATTACTTGAATTCAGCGGGCAAGAAGACCCAATGACATTCGTTGTGGGATGAGACTGTTTCAAGGGATCCTGATGAAAGACGGAACAGTTAAAATATTTTTTTGCCAACTAAATACACGAAACATGCGAAAAAA
>JALNVI010000074.1 GCA_023231425.1 Desulforhopalus sp.
TCCGAAAATATTATCAAATCCAAGCGTAGAAAGCATTGAAGGCAGAGGCTGATTGACATCACTCGGTACTTGAAAGTAAGAATTATATCCATTTTCATTCAAAATGTCAGGTAATGAAATTATGAGTTTGTTTTCGTATTTACCCATAATTTTATTTTTATCCATCTGGCCAATACCTGAATTATCTTCATAATATCCTCCTAAAATTTGATAGGTAGACGCTAATTGTCCTCTAAGACCTCTGAATGTTGCTGCTGTATGATTGAAATATTTTTCTACTGTGATGGAATGATGCATTAAATTGTGTAAATTTGGAGTACGTTCTTTCGATATAACATCATAGGACATTCCTTCTGCAAAAATAATAATAACATTATATTTTTTGTTTTCGATATAATTATTTGAATTGCTTTCGTATACGATTTTATTATTTAATAATTTTTGTGCATATTTTTTTTTCAGGTTACTGGCTCCGTAAGACATTTTATATTCATCGGTAACAAGTATTATGGTATTGACCGCGCCACCGATTGGGCTGATTTTAAAACATGAAGTGAGGATGAGAGCAATGAGCGAAAATCTCATTGCTTTATTATTTATTTTCAATTTTTGAAATAAAAACGTAATTGTAGAAAAGAAAATAAGTGAAATTAAAAAAAGACAAACAGGAGACCATCCGATTTTATCCATGCTGTCTACGTTTGTCAGGGCCAACGGCTCAATGAGTTTACCTGCAAATATAAATGAGGCAAATTGCAATGATGCTATAAGCATTGTTATTATAGAGACGATACTGATAAAGAGTTTAGATTTATTGAAAATTAATGCCGAGAGCAGCAACTGAATTATAATTAACAATAAGGTGTAGTTGATCATTTTTCTTTTCCTGATTATTGGAGCTTTTATTGTGTTTCGAGGAATTTAGAAATTGCTTGAATTCCTATGATAAGAATACCTTGAAAAATCTTGTATTTCCTTAAGATTCAAGGCACAGGAGGAAATTTATTACAGCATGTTTGATATCGGAGCCTGGTAAAAGGTGCAAGTCCTCCGATTGGCTGACTTTGAGCTGCTGGCAAATGTGCAGAGACATCTCTTGTCCAGCTGGCTCCAGAATCAGCGAATCTGGAAAACAGGGGAATGGCCGTAATCACTGTGTTGCAAGACCTGAGCACAGATATTGCCCAATCTTTCAGTGTATTGGCAACATTTCGTTGCATCTTAAATAATTTCTTCCGTTCGCCATGCCAGCAGCAACGGATTTTGATGGATATAGCACAAGATTCCCAGCAAGTAATGATCTTCTTCAGCTCCTCCCGATTTATACTGCCCACAAAACAACTGGTCGTCCAAACCATGTTTACGATCATCGTGTTCCGGATAAAAACTGTTTAACATACTAATACTGCGTAAAATTATTGGCATCATGCGTTTGCTCTGGCAACCACGGTTTATCACGTGATTCCCGTCTCTCCTCCTGCCCCTGTCTTTTTATACTAAACACATTTGGACCGACCATTAAGCGCAGATTGCCTCCACCTCCTTGTAGGGGAAAACGCCTATATTGCTGTAATTATGTAGTAGAAAGTTGGAAGAGGGAGGATTTTATTGAAGCTGCCTTGTTTTTTTTATTATTTGGTAGTACCATTCACCTGCTTTCTCACCATATTGAGTAACACACTTACAGGAGAATACTATATGAGCGCACAATCCATTTTTGCTCCAGCCCAAATCGGCAGAGCGGGTGAAGACATTGCCATGCAGCTCGAAGCGGCCATTCTCGGGGAGAAGATACTGCCCGGTGAGCGTCTTCCCAGTGAAAGAGAACTGCAGACCCAGTTTCAATGTGGACGCGGTGTAATTCGGGAGGCCATCCGGGCTTTGAAGCAAAAAGGATTGGTTGAAACCCGCAAAGGAGCAAAAGGCGGGGCGTATGTAAAGAATATCGAGATGACTAATGTGGGTGAATCACTTGCTCTTTTCCTTAAACAGCAGCGTGTTGCTCCCGGTCATATCGTTGAATTTCGCGAGAGTATAGACCGTGTGATTGTCGTTCTGGCCATTGCCCGGGCGAGTGCGGCCGAAAAACAGGCTCTCGTAGCGGAGACTGAAAAACTTCTGGAAATCCTGAAAGGAGAGCCTCCGGACAGGGACAGCCTGGCAAGGCAGGATCAAATACTGAATATCAGCCTGGCAAAGATGAGCGGGAATCCAATTTTTGAATGGGTTATGACAGCCATTCAACAGGGCTTCAGCTCCCATGACTATGCGCTGTATGATGATCCCGAGTATTGCCGAAAAACGGTAGAAAACTGGTATGTCACTGCCCTGCGTATTGCTGAGAATGATCCCATGAAAGCGCTCAATTCAATATCTGCGCATTATGGCCTGCTGCACAGATGTGTTGAAAAGCAAAAAGCTGAAGCAGAAAGTATTCCCTCTGATGGGGGCTGACACTGCTCCGCTATCTTAAAAAATCCCAAAACTATAAGGGCCCCTTAAATTTATAATTCTTCGCATTCTCTATTCCCTGGCTTGTGAAGTCTTAAAGAATAATTTTGGAAACACTGGAGTGAAGAGAAATGAAAGAGAATAAGTACGATTATATCATAGTAGGCGGCGGATCAGCAGGAAGTGTTATGGCCAATCGGCTGAGTGCTAACCCTGATCATAGGGTGCTGGTCCTGGAAGCCGGGAAACCGGATTATCGTTTTGATTTTCGCATTCATATGCCTGCAGCCCTGACGTATCTGCTCACCGACAAAACCTACAACTGGCTTTATGAATCGGAACCTGAACCGCAGATGCATAATCGCCGTATCGCCCAGCCCCGTGGCAAGGTAATGGGAGGTTCAAGCAGTATAAACGGCATGATTTACATCCGTGGAAATGCCATGGATTATGAAAAATGGGCCACGAATAAAGGTCTGGAGACCTGGGATTATGCGCACTGCCTGCCGTATTTCAGAAAAGCTGAAAATCGCCTCCACGGCGCAGACGAATACCATGGTTCAAACGGTCAACTCTGCCTGGAAACCGCGAAGTGCGACAACCCCTTGTTCAAGGCTTTTTTCAAGGCGACGGAGCAGGCCGGCCATCCGCTGACTCAGGATGTCAACGGGTATCAACAGGAAGGTTTCGGCAAATTTGACCAAAACATCTATCGGTCGCGGCGGCATAATGCTGCCAGGGCCTATGTTCACCCGGTCATGAACCGTGGAAACCTCAAGGTGCAGTGCAGGGCCATGGTTAAACGCATTCTTTTTGAGGGGAAGAAGGCAGTTGGCGTTGAATACAGCAAAGGCAGCAAGACGTATAAGGTTTATGGCGGAGAGATTATCTTAAGCGGCGGAGCGATCAACTCACCCTCACTGCTTCAGCTGTCAGGCATTGGCAACGCCAGTGAACTGAAAAGTATCGGCGTCAACGTTGTTCATGATCTGCCCGGCGTGGGTGAAAATCTGCAGGATCATCTGGAATTATATGTCCAGTATACCTGCACGAAACCGGTCAGCATGTATCCTGCACTGAAATGGTATAACCAGCCGAAGATCGGCTATGACTGGTTGTTCCACCGCAAGGGTGCCGCAGCCACCAATCATTTTGAAGCAGGTGGCTTTATCCGCGGAAATGACAGGGTCAAGTATCCAAATCTGCAGTTTCATTTCCTGCCGATTGCCATCCGCTATGATGGTTCTGCACCCGTAAAGGGCCACGGTTTTCAGCTCCATGTAGGGCCAATGAATACAGATGTGCGCGGGCACGTTAAGATAACTTCAGCGGATTCTGCAAAATATCCGAAAATCTTTTTTAATTATCTCTCCACCGCGCAGGAACGCCAGGAATGGGTGGAAGCCATCAAGTGTTCCCGTGAAATAATTGGGCAGGCAGCCTTTGATGACCTGCGTGGAGAGGAGCTTTCACCGGGAGCGAAGGTGCAGAGTGATGAAGAGATTCTCGACTTTGTAGCCCGTGAGGGTGAAAGCGCCTACCATCCGTCCTGTACCTGTAAAATGGGCTATGACGATATGGCTGTGGTCGATTCCGAGCTGAAAGTGCATGGGATAGAAAACCTGCGAGTCGTTGATGCATCGGTTTTTCCCTCCATTACCAATGGCAACATCTATGCCCCGGTTATGATGGTGGCAGAGAAGGCTGCAGATCTTATCCTTGGCAATACCCCTGAAGCTCCTTCAGACGCAGACTATTATATATATGACAGGGAGGCGGTCCAAAATGGATAACACTGTACAGAACATGTATATCGGTGGTCGCTGGCATTCAGCTGTATCTGGAAAAACCCGCAACATTATCAACCCCTTCAACGGCAAGGTTCTTGCCGAGGTTGCTGAAGGTGATCGAGAAGATGCACAGATTGCTATCCTGGCTGCGAGGCAGGCATTTGACAGCAAAATATGGTCGGACCTGCCTGCTGTCGAACGGGGGCGTTTGCTCTATAAGCTTGGTGACTGTATCGAAGCGGAGAGTGAGGTCCTGGCTCGGCTCGAAAGTCTTGATACCGGGAAAACAATGGAAGAAAGCCGTTGGGATATGGCCGATATTGCCGGGATCTTTCGCTACTATGCAGGGCTTGCCGACAAGGATGGCGGGGAGGTGATCAATTCTCCCATACCCAATAGTGACAGCCGGGTGGTGCGTGAACCGGTTGGAGTCTGCGGGCAGATATCACCATGGAATTATCCGTTGCTGCAGGCCGCCTGGAAAATGGCTCCGGCTCTCGCGGCAGGTTGTACCGTAGTGATGAAACCCAGCGAGATTACGCCGCTGACCACGCTGAAGATTGCAGAACTTGTTGCCGAAATGGATTTCCCTGCAGGGGTCATTAATATCGTCCTCGGTCCGGGGGCAAGCGTTGGTGCCGAACTCGCCGAAAATACCATGGTGGATTTGATCTCCTTTACCGGAGGTATAGAAACCGGCAAATCAATCATGCGGGCTGCAAGTACCAATGTGAAGAAAATCGCGTTGGAGCTGGGTGGCAAAAATCCCAATATTATTTTTGCTGACTGCGATTTGGACGTTGCTCTTGACCGTGCTCTGGATGGGGTGTTTTTTCACGCCGGTCAGATATGTTCCGCTGGTTCACGGCTGATGCTTGAAGCGAGTATTCATGATCGTTTTGTTGAAAAACTCAAGAGCAGAATGGCAAAAATCCGTCTGGGTGATGGTCTGGCGGATGGCACCCAGATGGGACCCCTGATTTCAGCGGAACATCTGGCCAAGGTTGAAAACTACATGCGTGTTGCCGAAGCCGATGGAGCACATCTTGAACTGGGCGGCAGGCGTCCCGAGGCAGCGGATCTGCAGGATGGCTTTTTCTTTCTGCCGACACTTTTTACCGGTTGTCATCACGAGATGCGTATCGTTCAGGAAGAGGTGTTTGGACCCGTCATCACCGTGGAAAAATTCACCGGGGAAGATGAGGCTGTACGGCTCGCAAACGGAACGATTTACGGGCTTGCCGCAGGCTTCTGGACGAGCGATCCGGGCCGGATCCAAAGGGTTGCCAGGCAGCTGCAATTTGGCACTGTATGGATCAATGACTTTAACGTCTATTTTACTCAGGCCCCCTGGGGCGGCTGTAAACAGTCTGGATTGGGGCGTGAACTGGGGCGCCAGGGGCTTGAAGAGTATACCGAAATCAAACATATTTTCCAAAACCATAAGCCTGAACCATCTGGATGGTTTGGCCTGTGATTTTCTTCAGGGGAACTTTGAAACAGCTTGTCTTCCGTTCATATTCGAGGCACGGGAAGAAATTTACCGAAGGTCTCTGATTCCTTCGCGAGGATAAATTTTGAACTGTAACGAAGAAAATGGGCGATTATTCAGGGTCCCCTTTACTGGAAATTCAACAAGGAGGATGTATGCAATTGAAAAAAAGACGCAGCATGGCGCTTACCCTGTTGGCAGTAGTATTCCTGTTTACAGGCACAGCCTATGGTACACAAGAGGTGCGCTTTGGCAATGTCAGCTGGACCGGTGTTACTGTAAAGACGGAGTTGGGTAAGAATATCCTGGACAGCATTGGCTATAAAACCAGCAGTAAAACCCTGCCCGTTCCCATTATCTATCAAGCATTGAATACGGGTGATATCGATATCTTTCTTGGTAACTGGATGCCTTCCATGGCAACTATTGCCGACAAGTTTTTTAAAAAGGGTACGGTTGTCAAGTATGTTGCCAACATGCCTGGAGCGAAATACACCCTGGCTGCTCCTGCCTGTGCCGTCGATGGCGGATTGAAAGACTTTAGTGATATTGCCAGGTATGCCGATAAGCTGGATCATAAGATCTACGGTATTGAATCCGGCAATGACGGTAATCTGATTATTCAGTCGATGATAGATGCAAACAAATTTGGATTAGGTGATTTCAAGCTTGTTGCCACCAGTGAGCCCATTATGCTCTCAGAAGTGAAAACGCTGAGTAAAGAAGGCAAGTGGGTGGTATTTCTGGGCTGGTCGCCTCACTATATGAATCAGATCATTGATATGAAATATCTCACTGGTTCCACTGCAGAAACCTTTGGTGAAAATGACGGTACAGCCACTGTCTACACCAATATCCGCAAGGGATTCGACAAAGATATGCCGAATGTCGGTCACTTTCTTAAGAATTTCACCTTCCCGATCACGATGATTAACGAAATTTCACTTATGCTGCAGGAAAACAAACAGCTTACCCACGCGGAAGCCGGTATGGCCTATCTCAAAAAGCACCCGGAAGTTTACCAGGGATGGCTCAAAGGGGTTACCACCGCTGACGGCAGCGAACCTGCTCTGCCTGTTTTTGAAGCATACCTCCAGAAATATTAATTCCAGGGTACCTTGAAGAATCTTGTATTTCGTTCATATTCGAGACGCAGAAAAAAATTTATTACAGCTATGGCTGATATCGGAGTACAGCGCTTACCTCTGAGGATAAATTTTTGACTGTAGCGAAGAAGATGGCTGAAAGACTGGTTCTTCAATGTTCCCTTCAGTTTTTTTTGTTTCGGTGCCATGACGTCTCCGCGATTTTCAGAGATTTCACCAACGGCATTTCCCGCGCATAACTGGGGCGGAGCAGGCTGTCATCTTGAATTGCTGACGGTTCCGTCAACAAAAGAGCTGTTGTCAGGCTTTACAGTGCTCTTTTTACCCTCTCTACACAGTCCTTACTTCCAATCGCAATTGATTCACTCCAAAGGCTCTTTCTTTTTTAACCTCAGTTTATAACTTTCACTCGACCCGGGACCCTTATGTCCTTGCTGTTACTCTTTGCCTGTCGTTTGGGTGGATTCTGACTTTCATTGAGCCCGCTTAACCTGCATTCAGTGGGATGTCTCACTCCTGCTCAAACCATGTTGAGATGGACAGGGGCAACACCTGTTGCTGAATGCTCATCCGTCCCCACTGCTGTGACATGGTATCTGTCTTCCCGGAAATCTCCTTTTTAAACGGGAGCAAAAATTCCTGCCTATGCCACCTGTGGGTGATGTGCTTGATTTCCCGGGATGTAGTGTCTGTAACAGCCAAAAATAATTATTTAGAAGGTCTTTTTTGGGGGAAAACAGAGGCATTAAGGATAAAAAAGGTGTTATCTGGCTTAGAGCATTTTTTTCATAGTTGAGAGGAGTGCTCTCAGGGTAAAGAATGCGTATTTTAATGGGTATTATACCAACAAAACAGATCGTTGGTATGGCTCACCCCCCGAGGTCCATTGTCCATGTGAAATAAGGGAACATTGAATAACCAGTCTTTCGCCCATCTTCTTTGTTACAGTTAAAAAATTATCCTCGGAATATCAATTATATACCTGTGGTGAATTTCCTCCTGTGCCTCGAATATGAACGAAATACAAGGTCCTTCAAAGGTACCATATCTCATGGTGTAAAAAAGGAGGAACGTTATGGCAAGGTTTAAACTCTTCAACCATCGTCAAATCTTTAGTCTGGTATTATCGACCATGCTGGTTTTTGTTCTGTCTTCCAGCGTCTGGGCGGAGGATGATCCTGTTGGAAATGAAAATGGAAATCAGCAGGGCTCTGACATGGGAACCGCAAATGGTGACGGCTCAGTGGGTATGACACTGCAGAACGCTCTTCAAAAAGATGAATCACACAACAGCGGAGACGTTCCTTCCCAAAATGAAAATCAGCAGGGCTCTGACATGGGAACCGCAAATGGTGACGGCTCAGGGGGGATGACACCGAATAAAGCTCTCCCAAAAGGTGAATCAGACAACAGAGGAGACGTCCATTCCCGAAATAGAAATCGGCATGACTCTGACATGGGAACCGCAAATGGTGACGGCTCAGTGGGTATGACACGGCATAACGCTTTTCCAAAAGGTGAATCAGACAACAGAGGAGACGTCCATTCCCGGAATAGAAATCGGCATGACTCTGACACGGGAATTGCAAATGGTGACGGTTCAGTGGGGATGACACTGCAGAACGCTCTTCAAAAAGGCGACTCATACAACAGCGGAGACGTTCCTTCGCAAAATGCAAACCAGCATGGCTCTGATATGGCAACCGCAAATGGTGACGGCTCAGTGGGGATGACACTGCAGAAAGCTCTTCAAAAAAGCGAATCATACAAGAAAGGAGGCGTTTCTCCCCAGGGACATGTGGACAAAAGGCCTCCGCAGGCCCAGGAACGGCCACACCAAAAACGAGACTCCTCTGGAAATAAGGATTGGCAGCACTCGGATCGCGAACAGGGTCGATCTTTCGGGGAAGATCGCCATCGGCCCATGGATGGATCGAGACATCGGGGTCTGTCGCCGGATCACTTCGGTCGCGTTGGCGGTATGCCGTTCGTCTATTCTACAAGTGTTTATTTTCAGCCAGACAGCGAGGAGTATGATGAGGTGCCGCCACTCGGAGCCAGGGTTCAGATACTGCCGGAAGGATGTTCTTCTTTCTATTACGGTGACCGGCACTGTTATTCCTGTGGAGATGTGTTTTACGAGGAGATGGGTGCCGACTATGTGGTAATCAACCAGCCATCAAGTTATCGAATTATTGCGGATACTGGTGACGAGGTTGAGATTGATATCGAGAGCCTCAACCTTCGCACTGGACCCGGGTTCAGATATGAGACACTGACGACCCTTCACCAGGGCGAAATTGTTGAGGTTGATGCGGTTGACGGTGATTGGTATTCCGTGATCCTTGAGGATGGCAGCCAGGGCTGGATCGAGAGTCAGTACACAAGAATCGTCAGCGTTAAAGAAGATCCGAAAGGATAATATGCTTCCCGATAACCGCTGAAAGGTTCGTGCCGTCAGCAGCACTGAGCCTGCAAATTTCATGAAAAAATACCTTGTTATACCTGGTTGGCAGCTTCTCCATGGAATTTGCAGGCTGGCGGCAATAACCGCTGAAAAGAGTCAAACTTTCTTGCCACTTTCCCAACTTGAACCAGAGAGTTTTTTTGCTGGACAACTAAACAAAACCCCGCAGTCGCAATCCTTTTTTAATTTACCCGTTAAGGGGCCTTGAAACAGCTTGTATTTCGTTCATATTCGAGGCACAGGAGGGAATTTATTCCAGCCATGTTTGATCACGGAGTCTATCGCTTACCTGGAGTCTATCGCTTACCTGGAGTCTATCGCTTACCTGGAGTATAGCACTTACCTCGACATCTCGTTCTTCGCTTTGTCGGGGGATAAATTTTTTACTGTAACGAAGAAGATGGGTGAAAGACTGATTATTCAAGGGATCTCTTTAGAGAGGGCAGTTGATTGGTAACGACCGATTTCACCAGAAAGTATCTCAGAAACTGGGTATTCGCATCTCAGATAAGGGGTCTGGGCGACCTCAAAAAATCTAATAAATAGTTCTGCCCCTTTTCCCAGATATTGTAACGTGTATTATAACAACAAAACAGAGAGTTGGTGGCCGGTCCGCTGTAGTCCATCGTCGATGTCCCCCAACTCATGGTGTAAAAAAGGAGGATCGTTATGACAGGGTTTACACTCTTCAACCATCGTCAAATATTTAGTCTGGTCTTATCTACCACGCTGGTCTTTGCTCTGTCGTCCAGCGTCTGGGCGAGGAATGATCATGATGGACATGGAAACGGAAATCAGCATGACTCTCGCATGGGAACCGCAAATGGTGGCGGCTCAGTGGGCATGACACTGCGTAAAGCTGTTCAAAAAAGCGAATCCTACAAAAGAGGAGGCGTTCCTTCCCGGGGACCTGTGGAGAGAAGATCTCCGCAGGCCCAAAATCGTTCACACAAAAAACAAGACTACTATAAAAAGGAATGGAAGCACTGGGGGCGTGAATATACTCGTTCTCCCTGGGAATATCGCCATCGGCCCCGGTACGGATCGATCCACCGGGCCCTGCCGACGAATCACTTCAGGTTCCTTATGGGCGGTGTGCCGTTCTTCTATTCTGCAGGTGTTTATTTTCAGCCAGGCAGCCAGGGATATGTTGTGGTGGCGCCGCCCCTCGGAGGCAGGGTTCAGATACTGCCGGAAGGATGTTCTTCTTTTTATTACGGTGACCGCCGCTGTTATTCCTGTGATGATGTGTTTTACGAGGAGAGAGGTGCCGAGTATGTGGTAATCAATCAGCCATCAAGTTATCGCCTTATTGCGGATGCCGGTGACGAGGTGGAGATTGATATCAGTGCCCTCAACCTTCGCAGCGGGCCCGGGGGGAGATACGATATACTGACGACCCTTCACCAGGGCGAAATTGCAGAGGTTGATGCTGTTAACGGCGATTGGTATTCCGTGATCCTTGAAGATGGCACCCATGGCTGGATCAAGCGCCAGTACACAAGAATCATCAGTTTTAAAGAAGATCCGAAAGGATAATGTGGGTATCTTGAATAATCTTGTATTTCGTTCATGTTCGAGGAACAGGAGGAAATTTACCGCAGGTATATATTTGATATCTCGACGTCTCGTTCCTCGCTTTGTCGGAGGATAAATTTTTGACTGTAACGAAGAAGATGGACGAAAGACTGGTTATTCAAGGCACCCATATGCCTGCCGATAACCGTTGAAAATTATCACAGTCCACATCACTGCGCCTGCAGATTTCATGAGAAAATCACTGGTTATACCAGGTTGACAGCTTCTTCATGGAATTTGCGGGCCGGTGGCAGCAGCCGCTAAATAGAGTCAAACCTTCTTGCTCTTTTCCCCGCGTGAACCATAGAGTTTTTTTGCAGGTAGAGAAACAAAACTGCGTAGTTACGTTTGAATTTTAAACCTCGGACATGTCACTATGAGCACACCGCATCGAAGTAAAAACAACCAAACCAGCCTTGATGGCAAAGGTTTGCACCCGAGGAATCTCCACAGGCAGGGCTATGATTTCCCCTCTCTGGTGAAAAGTTATCCACCACTGGCCCCCTATGTGAAAACAAACGCCTATGGCAACCTCTCCATAGAATTTGTAGACCCACTGGCCGTAAAGGCCCTGAATGCCGCGTTATTAAAACGATACTACAACATTGTTGATTGGGATATCCCGGAAGGTGCTCTGTGTCCGCCCATCCCGGGCAGGGTCGACTACATCCATTACATAGCTGAATTGCCAGGATTGGGCGAGAGTGTTGCCAGGCAGACTGATACAGGGCCCAAAATCACCATGCTCGATATAGGTACGGGGGCAAATGGGATCTATCCGCTCTTAGCCTGCCAGATATACGGCTGGCATTGTGTGGGCAGCGATATCAATACTCAATCCCTTGAGAACGCAGCCTTGATTATCGCGAACAACCCCGGGCTGAAGGGCTGCTTCACTCTGCGCAGGCAACAGGATAAAAATCATATTTTTGATGGGATCATTCAGGCGGGAGAATTCTTTGATGTCAGCGTATGCAATCCACCTTTCCATGCTTCGCAAGATGAAGCCTGGAAAGCCAGCCAGCGTAAATCAAACAACCTTGCTCGTAATCGCGGTGAGCAAACAACTGCGATTTTGCATAAAAATGACGCCACCGGCAAATCAGTACCCACGTCTTCCACTCTAAATTTTGGCGGTCTGGAAGCAGAGCTCTGGTGTAAGGGGGGTGAACGACTGTTTTTGAAAAAATTGATAAAAGAAAGCCAATTATTTTCAAATCAATGCCGCTGGTTTACCAGTCTGGTTTCGAAAATTGACAATGTAAAACCTGCCAAAAAATTGCTTCATAAGCTTGGCGCGATTGATATCCGGGAAATAGAAATGGCGCAGGGAAACAAGATTACGCGAATATTGGCCTGGACATTCATTTAAATCTCTCGCGGTTGGGTTCTGTCAAAATTATCGGTTCAGCTTTGCACACGGCATGTCCTGAGTTCTGTGAGCCAGTATAAAAACGCGATGCCTCCAAACGTGCCGCCCAGCCACGAAACTCCTGACCATCCACCAGACTCGAACACATAGCCTGCTGATGCGGACCCGATGACACCACCGGAGAAAAAACAGGTCATGTACGCTGTTGTGATTCGGCTTCGCGCCTTGTTGTTCAGCGTGTAAATGACGCTCTGGTTGAGGATGTGCGAGCCCTGCTGACCAATATCAAGCAGCACGACGCCGACGATGATGGCGGTAAGGTGTGTGCTGTAGACACCCATGATTACGAACGCGATTACCACCAGCGCCAGCAATACGCCGGTGGCAGGGCGTGTGTCGCCACGGTCATGAATCTGGCCCGCAAAGCTTGCGCTCAGGGCACCGGCAGCTCCAATCAGGCCAAACAGGCCGATGACTGAGTCGCTGTAGCCATAGGGTGGTTGGGCGAGGAGAAAGGCGATTGAGGTCCAGAAGACGCTGAACGCCGCAAAACCGCAGGTCCCGTAGACTATGCGCCGTCTGAGCAGCGGCTCCTCACGGAACAAAAGGAATACCGAGCGAATCAGGGCCGGATAGGACAGGCGGGTTTCGCCCTGGCTTTGCGGCAGCATCCGCCACAACACGGCAGATTGAACGATCATGATGACGGTCGCCAGCCAGAAAACCGCGCGCCAGCCCCAGGCGTCGGCAATGAATCCCGAAACCGTACGAGCCAGCAGAATACCCAGCAGCAGGCCTGCCATGACTCGACCTATGACTGCACCGCGTTGCTCGTCTGCGGCGAGAGCTGCGGCAAAAGGGACCAGCACTTGTGCAACCACCGCCGTAAAGCCGATTGCGAGACATGCAAACAGGAACGAAGCAATCCCGGGCGAGATGGCGGCTCCCGCCAGCGCAATTGCTGTTCCCGCAGAGACGATGGTGATCAGCTGCCGTCGTTCGAGCAGGTCACCAAGGGGGACGATCAGCGCGAGGCCGATGACATAACCCAACTGTGTCATCGTGACAATAAGACCGGTTGTGCCTTCGGAGGTGCCAAAGCTCTGCGCCAGCGTGTGCAGCAGCGGTTGCGCGTAATAGAGATTAGCCACAGCCATCCCACAGGCGACAGCCATGACATAAACCAGTAAACTTCCTGGTTTTAACGGTGGTATTTTGGGAGAAGATTGATCTTTGCTGTCATGTTGTTGAATCGTCAA
>JALNVI010000075.1 GCA_023231425.1 Desulforhopalus sp.
CTTTACCGTCTTTTGCTTTTTCCTGTCTCCCGTCTCCCGTCCCCCGTCTCCTCTCTCCTTTTTTCAGGAGAGCTGCCCGTGTTTTTCATAATGGGTTATCCTGGTCACTTTATTGTCACCGTCAACAAAAACGACCAGAGGTTTAAAGCCTGCGACCTCTTCGCTGTCAATTTCGCAATATGTCATCAAGATAATCTTGTCACCCACCTGTACACATCGCGCAGCAGCACCATTCAAACAGACTATTCCAGAGCCTTTTTCACCGGCTATAATATAGGTTTCAAACCGGGCACCATTGTCAATATCGACAATCTGTACTTTTTCATATTCGTACATGCCGCCAGCTTCAAGCAGAGCCGAATCAACGGTAATACTGCCCACATAATCCAGTTCAGCCTGTTTTACCGTCATACGATGAATCTTCGCTTTCAGCATGTGTATTTTCATTATATTCCCCCTGCCTGAACCTTCCAGGTGAAGTTATCAATCAACCGTATTTTCCCGATATACACCGCAATGGCGATCAGGACATCAGCGGTAATGTCACTGACTGACTGCACAGATTTACTGTCCACAATTTCAATATAATCCACCCTGGCGAGGGGCTGAGATTCAATCGTATTGCGAATCATTCCAGTGATGACCGCGACCTGACATTCCCCGCCCCGCATCGCATCCTCAGCGCCAGAAAGTGCGGCATGCAGAATAGTCGCAGCCCGCCGTTCCTCCAATGTTAAATAAGCATTGCGGGAGCTTTTCGCCAGACCGTCAGCCTCACGAATAATGGGGCAGCCAATAATTTTAACAGCAAAGTTCAGGTCCTGTACCATGTGACGTATTACCGCCAGCTGCTGCGCGTCTTTTTCTCCAAAATACGCCATATCAGGAGTAACGATATTAAAGAGTTTGCTGACGACCGTACAAACACCACGAAAATGGACAGGTCGCCTTTTCCCGCACAACTCTTCGGTAAGCCCTGTCATATCGACAAATGAGGAGAAGTTGGGGCCATACATTTCATCGGCATTGGGATGGAAGATACAGTCGGCACCAGCATCCTGCGCTATTTTTCTGTCGTGTTCGATATCACGGGGATAGGCGTCGAGGTCTTCACCAGGGCCAAACTGTATCGGGTTTACGAAATCGCTGACAATGACTCTGTCATTTTGCGAACACGCCTTATTTATTAAACTTGCATGGCCTTCATGCAGATACCCCATGGTAGGGACCAGACCAACCCGAAGTCCAGCGCCCTGCCACTCTTTAACCTTTTCTCGAACTTCCTGAACAGTGGTCAGAATTTTCATTTTTTTTCTCGTTTTTTTATCTTTTCAATCACGTCATCATCAATGGCGTAGGTGTGTTCCTCGCCGGGAAACGTCTGTGCCTGGACCTCAGCAATGTAGGCCTTGAAGGCCTCTATCATACGCTCGGACAGATTTTCATACCGCTTCACAAATTTAGCCGAGACCTCATTATACATCCCCAGCATATCCTGATAAACCAGAACCTGCCCGTCACACTGTGCCCCGGCGCCAATTCCTATGGTCGGGATGGACAGTTCCCCGGTAATAATCGCCGCAAGTTTTGCCGGAACGCATTCTAAGACCACAGAAAAAGCCCCTGCTTTTTCGACCGCGAGGGCCTGGTCGAGAAGATTTTGTGCTGCCTGTTCTGTTTTCCCCTGAACTTTATAACCGCCAAAGGCATTAATTGACTGAGGAGTGAGTCCCAAATGTCCCATAACAGGAATGGACGCACGGGTAATGGCGGCAATGTGTTCGCAGACCTCAAAACCACCCTCAAGTTTTACCGCATTGGCACCACCCTCCTTAACCAGGCGTCCGGCATTCACCACCGCATCATAGACGCTGGTCTGGTAGGACATAAAGGGCATGTCTGTGACGACAAAGACGCTGCTGACACCCCGCGCAACAGCCGCACTGTGATGTATCATATCTTCCATGGTCACTGCGAGGGTGTTTTCATATCCCAGACAGACCATTCCCAGGGAATCACCGACTAAAATTGCATCAACACCTGCCTGCTCCATGATTTTGGCTGTGGAGTAATCATAGGCTGTCAGTACGGAAATTTTCTTGCCACTGGATTTGCATTTCTGTAGTGAAACCGCTGTGTTTTTCATCATAGGCCCCTTTCTTCTCAGAGTTGGATATCTTCATCAAGCAAGGAAAGTAACGGAGAATAATCCTTATTATTCCCCTGACGGGATTCAGCAAGAGTAACAAGTTCTCTGGACAACAGGGCGTATAATTTTCTCCTGTTGCCCTGCTGTACAGCAAGATGTTTTTCTATTGTCTTTATATCAGCACGCTCAACAGGCCCCGTGAGACTTTCACGGGGACCCCGGCTCAGGACAGTATTAATATTGTTTTGAATCAGGGGTGCCAGCGCTTTTCCGGAATCTTCTGGAGAGAAACCACAGTCAGCAAGCAACTCCATACTTTGATTGATAAGTGCCAGAACAAAATTACTCGCTATGACAGCGGCCAGATGATATTCCGCCTTTTTCTCTCCATCTATAATCGTGGTGGTATTGCCGCAGGTACTGATTATACCCTGCACGGTATCTCTAATTTCCAGATCGCCTTCCAGCGAGAAAAAGGCCTCCTTCAGCTTTTCATAGGAGGTAAATTTATCAGCAAAGGCGAGCATGGGATGCAGCGAACAGGTGTATGCCCCCATTGCAGAGAGAACAGTAAGGACTTCAGCGGAAAAAGAACCACTGCAATGGCAAAAGATCTTACCGCTGATATCAATGTTTTCATCCCTGGCCTGTCGGGCAATTTCCTCAGCAGCCACAGCGATCTGACCATCCGGGACGGTGATAAAAACCAGTTCAGCGGCGGTGAGCAGGCGGGGCAGAGAAAGCACCCGGGATGTTGTGAAAGCTGCGGCCTCCCGGGAAGAGACAGGGCTCCTGCTATAGTAGCCGACAACATCCAGGCCATGTAGAGAGAGGTGTTTTCCGAGTGAACACCCCACTTTGCCCGCACCAATAAAGGCGATCTTTAATTTTTGTTTTTTGTCCATAGCTGTTTAACACATAAAAGAGGTGAGATTAACAACATGTTATTTTTGCAATGGGTGAGATACAAGGTTATTCAAGGTACCCATAAGGAGAGTTTCAAACAGAAAATAGACTGTCGACTTTTTGCGGAAGAAACTGGAACAAAAGAAGCAACCGTTCCCTTTTACAAAAGCAGGCAGAGATGGCGGTCAGGTATTACTTCGAATTCACCGGTTCTTCCCGAAAAGGACCAGAGAATCTTCAGGTTAAGGGGAAGATTCCCCAAAGGAATACAATTGTCCTTACTACGGATAAGAACATCCGTCAACAGCTGCACCCGGCCCGACGCTACAAACGTCCACTCATTGATTTTCGTGCCGCCGAACACCTTTGTGGAGAACCTGGTAATAAAATATACCTTATTGTCTGGCAACAAGTGCATTTTGTGTTAAGGGGTTTTGTTTTTTTTATAAAATCGGGGTGCAAATCTCTTTTTCGTATTCGGGTCCGGTAACGATTGCACAGCCACCGTAGAGACAAGGCATGCATTGGCTGCAGAACAAAATTGTGAAAACCATTGTCGTGCCGATTTTTTTGCAAATGGTAACTGGACGCCAGCCAAAGGCCCGCAACATCGGGAAAATCCAGTCTGAGACGTTTTTTCATCCACATTGATTTTTTTGCCGGGAAGCTGGTAAGTCTGGTAGATTATACAAAATAAGGGTATTTTGAAAAATTAGGAATTCCGCTCAAATCGGGGGGAACAGGAGGAGACCTGTATCATCTGCCGGGACCCGTAATGCAGGGGAAATTTATCACGGTTCCCAGCAATACAGCACCTGCCTTCTCCCAGCCTCCCTTCTCATCACCGGCTGTTTTTGCAGAGCCTGCAAAAACAGCTTTTTCTCTTCAGCGACTGCCCATGAGCATTAAACGATGCAACGATTTTGTTATCCGCTTCTCTGACAGTGAAGGAGAGTCGGCCCGCACCTTCGGCTATCTCTTTGCCCATGCAGTCTTTCTCGCCGGGGTCCCTGCCAGTCCGAAGTTCATCTCCTCTGCAGACCGCCGCCAGCCCGGCCTCTGCGATGTCCGGGTGAATGAACGCGCCTACCTCTCCCGCAGTGAGACGACAGACATGGCCGTTGCCTTTCATCCCCCGGTCTTCGCCAGCGCCTATGAAAAAGTCGCCAGGGGCGGATATTTCCTCTACAACTGCGATTCTCCACTGCCCGGGGAGTGTGAACGGGAAGACATTATCGTCCTGCCCATCCCCGCCACCACCCTGAGCAGAGAACTGACCGCCCCCCCCGCCTCTGCCGTTCATCTGATCCTCCTTGGCGCCCTCAGTTTCTTTCTTGATCTTGAAGCCGCCCCGCTTCTCTGTCTCTGCGGAGAAAAAGACGCAGGAGCAGCCATCACCAGGGGCCGCGCCTGGGCAAAAGCCAACTACCCGGTGCGCACCTGCCAGCTCTCCATTAAGAGGAGCCGCGCCGTACGCAACGACATTTTTATCACCGGTGCCACCGCCACCGCCCTTGGCGCAATCTACGCCGAAGCGAGTTTCCTCGCCTGGCATGACAACCGCACCTTTGCCAACGAATACACCTCTCTTGTCCATAAATACTGCGGAGATTCCTCCCGCGTCATCTCTCTGCACGCCGGAAGTGGCGGCGACGCGCTCGGCAATGTCCTCGGCGCGACATGGCGGGGCAAACGGGCCTTTACCATCACATCCTCTCTGGCGCAGATGAGTCAGGCGCTGGGCTTTGCCTGTTTCGCCGAACTCCCGGCGGTGATCGTCAACGTGCAGACCGCTCCCGGCATGAAGCGCCGTACCATGCAGAGCGATATCCTCACCGCCGCCTGCGCCGCCCGCGGCGACACCCGCTACCCCCTCCTCTTTCCCTGTAATCCCCACGAATGCTTCACCATGACCGCCGAGGCCTTCACTCTTGCCGATTCTCTGCAGACCCCGGTGCTGGTGATGAGTGACTATGATCTGCATAACAGCCTCTCCGTTACAGAACCGTTCCATTGGAATGACAAGGTCGGAACCGACCGCGGCTGGCTGGTAAACACAGAGGAGCTGGAGAAAATGGGCAATCGCTGGGCCCGCTACGGGGCGGGGGAACGGGACGGTGTCTGCCCCCGGACCCTGCCTGGCAGTCACCGCAGCCGTGGCGCGTGGGTCGCCTCCAAAGTCGCTCACGACAACTATGGCGACTTCACCGAAGCACCTGACAACTACGAAGATAACCTTCGCCGTCTGCTGAAAAAATGGGAAAGCTCCAAGTCGCTGCTGCCCGCCCCGCACTCCGCCTTTCGTGACCCGGAGAACAGCCTTGGCATCCTCTTCTACGGCTCCAGCGCCCATGCCACCTACGAGGCAGTGGGCCGCTTCTCGGCACGGAATATCCGCTTCAACACCCTGCGCATCCGCTCCTTTCCCTTCCATTATGAGTTGAAGGACTTCATTCGCGACCACCGCAGGGTGTTCCTCGTGGAGCAGAACCGCGACGGCCAGATGCGCCAGCTGCTGGTCAACGAGCTGGGTTCTCCAGCGGAGAAGATAGAGCTGTTGCAGAGTTATGACGGACTGCCGATAAGTGTGGACTTTATTGAGAAACAGCTCGGGAGGGTATTGTGAGCGAATATAAAAGAGAAGAGTATGACGGCACCCTCCCCTGCGCCGGAGAGTGCGGAAATCTACAGGTGTATGAGGCCCTGATGGAGGCCTGCTTTGAGCTGAAGATACCTCCCCATCGGGTGGCCCGCTTCGCGACCATCAACTGCGCCGCCGCCCCGGCCTGTTTCCTCGGAAAATCCTGCGGTGTCGCCGCCCCGGCGGGGCTGCTCGCCTCCATGGCCATCGGCTCCTGCACCGCCGGAAACAGTCTGCTCACCATCTGCATAAGTGACGAAGAAAACTGCACCCCGGGGATACTGCTCAATGTTTTGCAGAGCGGAGTACAGCTCGCCTGGATTCACATTCCCGGTGACAGTGAAAGTAATCTGCCCTCCTGCGAAATGAAGAGTGCCGGCCGTTGCGGTCTCGAGAGCGGCAGACTTGTCGAGGCGATAAAGAGAACCCTGCACCAGCCCGGTTTCAGTTATCTTGAGATTGTGGCAGGCGATATTTGTGAACTGCCCGCCGAAAGAACAGGTGAAGAAGTTGCCGGAAAGGCCGCAGAAGAAGATCCCGTCTGTCCTGGCAGTGCTGTATTGCAGCAGATCAACCAGGAGTTCCGTGTGGCTGCCTGCAGGCTGCCCCTGCCCGGTTCAGAAAAACCTCCCGGGCAGGAACATTCCTGAAGGGTACGTTAAAAAAACAAAAAGGGAGACGGGAAAAAGCAAAAGACGGAACAGCGAAAGGACTTTTTGCCAAAGGAAGGCTCGAATAATGCGAATAAAGGCAAAAAGCGGAAAAGCAATTTTTACCGCGAAGAACGCTAAGGACCGCGAAGGAAAGCGAAAAATATTTGAGAATAAAGAGGTAATTGAAACTAAAACGGGAAGGACGGGAAAAGCAAAAAATGTAAATGGTATTATAGAGAGAAAATTTAGCGTGTTTTGTGTGTTTCGCTGGCCATCCGGTCTTTGGCTTTTCCCTTTCTCCTTTCTCCCGTCTCCTGCCTCCTTCTTCCGCCTTTCTTCGCGTTCCTTCGCGTTCTTCGCGGTAAAAAATGCCTTACCGCCTTTCGCTTTTCCCTTTCTCCCGTCTCCTTTCTCCCGTCTCCTGCTTCCCCTTTTCCATCATTTTTTTGAGAATTTCTTCCGCCACCGCGCTGACGCTTCTGCCGTCGGTGCTAATGCAGGAAAAGCGGCCGTATCCTGCCTCCCGCTCAGCAAGCAGGGTGCGGATCATCTCTTCGGGATTTTCCACGTTGAGCATCGGCCGTTTCTCAATTCCCCTCGCCTGCACCCGCCGGAGAATCTCTTCCGGGTCGGCAACAAGGGTAAAAATACAGCTGTTCGCGCCAAGGGCCTCCGCACTGACCGGATCCAGCATCATCTTGCCGCCGGTGGCGATCACCAGCTCCTCTTCCCGTGCCAGCTCGGCAGCGGTCTGCTGTTCCAGCTTCCGGAAGAACGCTTCACCCTCAGCGGCAAAGAGGTCAGCCACCGACCTCCCCTGTCGTTCCACGATCAGGGCATCGGTGTCGATAAAACGGCGTCCCAGTTTTTTCGCCAGCAGGCGTCCCACCGTGCTCTTGCCACTGGCCATGAATCCGGTGAGGACAATATTTTTCTTCATTACACTCCTTTAGAAAACCTTGAATAATCGCTCATCTTCTTTGTTCCTGTCAAAATTTTTCACGGTACCCCGGTAAAAGACAAAACGACAAAAAATTTTACCGCGAAGGACACGAAGAACGCGAAGAGTAAGGATAGAACAACAACAGCAAGAGGCTGTTTAAGGTAAAAAAGCTTTTTATATATAAAACTTTGTTATTAAACGTTTTTCGCCTTTCTTCGCGGTCCTTCGCGTTCTTCGCGGTAAAAAAACTGCTTTACCGTCTTTTGCTTTTTCCTGTCTCCTGTCTCCTGTCTCCCATCCCCTTTTAAAAAGAAAAAACGATTTTCACGGCGACGGCAATCAGCACCACCCCGGTGATACGGTCGATAAGCACTGCCCGCGCACGCAGCATCTCGAGAATTTTCCCGCTGGAGATGACGACAACCACAAAGGTATACCAGCTGCCATCGGTAATCACCGGCGTGAGAACAGTGAGGACTTTACCGGCAGTACTGGTCTCCTGACTCACCACCTGACTGAAAAGAGCGAGGAAAAAGAGGCCGATCTTGGGGTTAAGAGCGGAGATCATGATCCCGTCCCGCATGGCCTCAAGCGGCCGCTGCTGCTTCCCTTCCTGGAGTGTGGCGGAGATTCCTCCCCTTGAATGGAGCGCCTTCCAACCGAGCCAGGCGAGATAGCAGGCTCCGCCGATACCGATACAATGGAAGAGAATCGGTATTTTTTCCAGCACAACCGCAAGACCAAGTACTGTGAGCAGGGCATAAACGAAAATGCCGCAGGCGTGACTCCAGGCAGTAAGCACTCCGTTGAGGCGCCCGCCGCCAAGAGTATTACGCATCACAACAGCGAGGCTCGGCCCAGGCGACATGGCACCAAGAAGGGCAACGGCAAAAAGTGAGAGCCAGTCTGAAAAGGTCATTTTCTTCCTTGAATTATTGATAAAGCTGGCATGTTACGCACACCAAAAAACAGCTTTCAGGCAAACCTGCCCGCCTTCCACCTTTTATATATAAAACCCGTAACTTCCCACAAAGTCAGGGGAAAGGACAAAGAATTTTACCGCGAAGAACGCGAAGAACGCGAAGAGTAAAGATAGAACGAACAACAGTAAGAGGCTGTTTAATTTAAAAAGACTTGTTATTAAATGTTTTTCGCCTTTCTTCGCGGTAAAAAAACTGCTTTACCGTCTTTTGCCTTTCCCTGTCTCCCGTCTAATGCACGAAACATACGAAAAAGGCATTTTATATAAAAAACTTTGTTATTAAATGTTTTTCGCTTTTCTTCGCGGTCCTTTGCGTTCTTCGCGGTAAAAAAACTGCTTTACCGTCTTTTGCTTTTTCCTTTCTCCCGTCTCCTGTCTCCTGTCTCCTGTCTCCTGTCTTTATCTCGAAAGTTTTTGCCTTCTTTCGCGGATTTCGCTGGCCATCCAGCCCTTATCTTCCCCTTCCCTGGCGTTTTTTACGCTGAGAAAAAAAAGATAGAGAATTTTACCGCAAAGAAGATTAAGGTCCACAAAAAGCAAAAATAAAGGATTTCGCAGCGAAGGTTCGCGAAGGGTAAAAAGGGGGTCACAAGAGCAATTCTTGTTTTAATTTAGACAAACTCTTTGTTGTAAATACTTTTTCCCGTCCTCCTGTGAAGGAAAGAAATGTAGCACGGCAGGGAATTCCTGCAAGGGAAAGCACAGCGGATTTTCTCTCATCCAAAGTTGAATACGGAAGAAGCAGGGATGAAAAATTTCGCAGCAGAAGAGTACCGTATGAAGGGAACATCGAATAACCAGTCTTTCACGGTACACTGAAGATATTCATCAACCTGGTAACGCAATGGCAGTTCAAGAGATCGCTTTCACTTTCTGGACCTGGTATCCCGCCGAAAAACGAATCGACTTTGCTGCGGGCAAAGACGGTCTGCTGGGTTATTCTGCGGCAGAACTGGGTGAGGGAGACAGCCTGCTCCGCTCCCTGCTGCTGCCAGGCGAGTATATTTATTTCGTCCATACCTTCAAACATCTGCTGACGGGAAAAATTCCACAATGCACCTTTAAAGTGGAGATGCGCCACGCCTCCGGCAAAAAGGTACTTGTGCAAATCAGCGCACAGATAACCCGCTGCGGCCCGGAGGGGCAACCTCTGGAAGTAAGCGGCCTGTTTGAAAATACCTTCAGTTTCCTGACAAAAAAGAATCCTCTGCAAAAAAGTGGCACTCTCTCCTGGTACTGGCATATTCCCTCAGGCTACTGTCGCCTCTCCGGAGACGACCTCTCCTTCATCGGGCTGGACTCCGCCGCCCTCGACTACAACATCTCTTCCTGCAAAAACCTGGTCCATCCCGATGATATGTCCCTTGTTATCAACGCCTTTCAAGATTATCTGCAAGGGAAGAATGACTCCATTGAGGTTACTGCGCGGTTGCGCCATCAGGACAACAGCTGGCAATGGATCTACTGCCGGGGCCAGGTGGTTGAATACTCAAAAAAAGGAAAACCGATCGTTGCCGAGGGCTTCTTCCGCAACATCACCCGGGAACACAACCAGGCCACAGAGATGCTGCGGCTGAAGGCCATCACCGATCAGGTAATGCAGTCTGCGTCAATGAGTTACTGGGTGTGGGCAACCAAAACCGATATCATCACCCCCGGTCCGGGCTTTCTCTCCCTGCTTGGATGCGATGAGAACATAAAGAATTTTACCATCGAAACATGGAAGACACAGGTGCACCAGCAAGACCTTCCGGCAGTCCTTGAGCTGATCTCTACCACCCTTAACGGAAACAAGGACTCCGACTTCATCCAATATCGAGTTCGCCGAAAAGAAAGCGGATGGAGATGGCTTGCTGTTTCCAGCCAGGTTGTGGAGCGGGATGGAGATGAAAGACCAAACATCATCAGCGGCATTATCCAGGACATCTCTCACCAGAAAGCACAAGAGCACGAACTCTGCCGCAACAACCGAAAACTCCAGCTTGCCATTGATGCCGCGCGGCTCGCAACCTGGGAGTGGGATCTGGTACACCACAAAATTCACATCAATAAGCGCTGGGGAGAGATTCTCGGTTTGCAACTGCCGGAAGAGATAGAAGAAGCGCTCTTCTTTGAGAACATCCACCCCGATGACCTCTACCACGTCCAGCAACTTTTCGATCCTCACCCCCAGAGAAACAGTACATACGTCAAGGCCGAGTTCCGCATGCATCACTGTCTCGGCCACTATGTGTGGGTTTTCAGCCAGGGACAGATGCTGTATCAAAAAAAGCTGTATCAAAAAAATGGTCGAAAAAGCAAATGCGCCATCGGCATCCTTCAAGATATAACCGAAAGAAGGTTGTATCAGGAAAACCTTGAGCGTCTCGCGACGAGAGATTTCCTCACCGGCTGCGGCAACCGGCTCTTCTTTGACACGCTTTTTGAGAAAGAGCTTTCGCTGATTAAACAGAATGCAGACCGCATTGCCTCAATGGTCATCATTGATATTGACCACTTCAAGGCTTTCAATGACTCCTTCGGCCACGACCGCGGCGACCTCGTGCTGAAAGCGGTGAGCACAACATTGATGAAAGAGGTGGGAGAAAATGGCGTGGTGGCACGAATCGGCGGGGAAGAGTTCGGCATTATCCTGCCCGGCAAGAAAGCTCCCGGGGCCCTCCAGTTCATCGACGCCATCCGCCAGAAGATTCGGGGTTTAAATCTCGCCACGCTGGATCCGGTTCTCGCCGGGGAACACATCAAGATTACTGCCGGAGTTACCGACGTCCTTGCAGAGAAAAACCCGCGTGCCATCTTCCAGGCCGCCGACAGGGCACTCTACCGTGGCAAGCAGGAGGGACGGGATCAGGTGCGCATGGAGCCGGAGTAAAGAAGGGAGACAGGGAAAGGCAAAAGACGGTAAGACAGTTTTTTTACCGCGAAGAACGCGAAGGACCGCGAAGAAAGGCGAAAAACATTTAATAACAAAGTTTTTATATAAAATACCTTTTTCGTATGTTTCGGGCATTAGACGGGAGACAGGGAAAGGCAGAAGACGGTAAGACAGTTTTTTACCGCGAAGAACGCGAAGGACCGCGAAGAAAGGCGAAAAACATTTAATAACAAAGTTTTTATATAAAATACCTTTTTCGTATGTTTCGTGCATTAGACGGGAGACAGGGAAAGGCAGAAGACGGTAAGACAGTTTTTTTACCGCGAAGAACGCGAAGGACCGCGAAGAAAGGCGAAAAACATTTAATAACAAAGTTTTTTATATAAAATTTTTTTTCGTATGTTTAGAGCCTTTTTTCGTTGGTAAAAAGATTTTTACCTTAAACAGCCTCTTGCTGTTGTTGTTCTCTCTTTACTCTTCGCGTTCTTTCGCGTTCTTCGCGGTAAAAAATTGCCTTTCCGTCTTTAGCCCTTTTTCGCGTCCTTCGCGGTAAAATTCTTTGTCTTTTCCCATAACTTCTTGAAAAGTCACCGGCATATCAAAGTGATACCTGCGGGACATTTCCTCCTGAGCCTTGAGGAGAAACGATCAGACAGCAACACTGCCAAGTCTCAACACAATCCCGTTCTCTTCAGAAATTTTACCCCCCAGCAGGGAGAGAGCGGTCGCTTCTTCTTCGTTGGGGAAGCCGGCAAGGCTCAACGGCTTCCCCCCATCCATGCGCAGCACTGCGGCACCGTTCACCCCGGAGGTCTCAAGAGTGAGAATGTCTCCTTTACCAAGCTGATCAAGGCAGTGCATGTAAAGACGGTAGAAGAGAAATTGCAGCAGTGAGGGAGAGTTAAGCAGCACCGCGTCGGCATTGTTTTTCAGCTCCAGTTTCACCTCCCTGAGACGGGCTGGGCGTTCAACAAAGGCAGCCATCTCCGCAACTACTTCACTGAGGGCAAAACTGGAGATCGGGGTATCTGAACGGTGGGCAAAGCTGCTCAGGTGATGGAACAGTCCGGCCGAAATGACCACCCGCTTTTCAATGAGGTCAGTTGTTTTCTGAAACCGTTCCACAAGGGCGGGATCCATCCGAGCTGCGTTTATCTCCACAAAATCGGCAATCAGCCCGGCAGATTCACGGATAATACTGAGGTGGTTTTTCATATCATGGGAGAAACCGGACATCAGCTGTCCATAGGACGCAATCTGACTCTCACGCAATTTTCGCTCGTCGCCTGCCATTGTCTTCTCCTCCTCAGTTTTCCAGCGTTTTCAATTTTGCCAGCAGCTCTTTGATCTCCACCGGCTTCATCAGATAGTCTACCGCGCCGAGAGCCAGCCCCTCCTTCCCGGCCTCCCCTGAACCGTGTCCGGTAAGCATGATGGTACGGGTCTGCGGCAGATCTCTGCTGATGACCTTCAAGACGTCAAAACCGCTCATATCCGGCATCTTCATATCGAGCAGCACGACATCCGGGACAGACGCACTCAGCGCCGCCAGCCCCTCTTTGCCGCTATGCGCCTCGGACACGTCAAATTTCCGCAGTTTTAACCGCTGGCAGAGAGTTGTGGCAAATTCAACCTCATCATCAATAATCAAAATCTTCATGGAATCTCCTTGTCTGTTTTCTGCACGAAACTGCTCTGCGCATCACCTTACACCTTTTACATTTTATATTAACCAGAGAACGCAACTGCGTAGACATCTTTTTTGGCGATTACGAATGAGTAATAATTCGTGTCCATTCGTGGTTCCTTTTGTCGTTTGTAACCATGAATGGACACGAATTTTCACGAACAGGGACAACGCATTAAACGAAAACGTTTGTATCCGAAGTTAAGCCGTACAGTGTACCA
>JALNVI010000076.1 GCA_023231425.1 Desulforhopalus sp.
CCCACCCTTGCATCCGCGATAATTACCAATTCCGGTAATTTCGCCGGGGTTGTCGGGGGCAAGGTTGGTAGACAAGGCATGCCTTGTCTCTACGAAAGACCACAGCATTGCGGGAAACATCGTTGTGCCAAATTTTTACAGGGTGATACAACCACCCTTGCATCCGTGATAATTACCAATTTCGTTAATTTCGTCGGGGTTGTCGGGGGCAAGGTTGGTAGACAAGGCATGCCTTGTCTCTACGAAAGACCACAGCATTGCGGGAATCATCGTTGTGCCGGTTTTTGTCAGGGAGGTTGTATTATTTTGCGATTTTTCGGTGATAGTTGCCGCTACCGTGGCCACACCTCCGTAGAGACAAGGCATGCCTTGTCTACAGCACAACATTGCTGGGACCACCGTCATGCCAAATTTTTGCCAAGGTGATACAACCCACCCTTGCATCCGCGATAATTACCAATTCCGTTAATTTCGCAGGGGTTGTCGGGGACAAGGTTGGTAGACAAGGCATGCCTTGTCTCTACGAAAGACCACAGCATTGCTGGGAAACATCGTTGTGCCGGTTTTCACCAGGGAGGTTGTATTATTTTGCGATTTTTCGGTGAGAGTTGCCGCGACCGTGGCCACACCTCCGTAGAGACAAGGCATGCCTTGTCTACAGCACAACATTATGGGAAACATCGTTGTGCTGATTTTTACAGGGGTGATACAACCTCACCCTTGCATCCGCGATAATTACCAATTCCGTTAATTTCGCCGGGGTTGTCGGGGGCAAGGTTGGTAGACAAGGCATGCCTTGTCTCTACGAAAGACCACAGCATTGCGGGAAACATCGTTGTGCCAAATTTTTACAGGGTGATACAACCTCACCCTTGCATCCGCGATAATTATCAATTCCGTTAATTTCGCAGGGGTTGTCGGGGGCAAGGTTGGTAGACAAGGCATGCCTTGTCTCTACGAAAGACCACAGCATTGCTGGAAACATCGTTGTGCTGATTTTTACAGGGGTTATACAACCTCACCCTTGCATCCGCGATAATTATCAATTCCGGTAATTTCGCAGGGGTTGTCGGGGGCAAGGTTGGTAGACAAGGCATGCCTTGTCTCTACGAAAGACAACAGCATTGCGGGAAACATCGTTGTGCCGGTTTTTGTCAGGGAGGTTGTATTATTTTGCGATTTTTCGGTGAGAGTTGCCGCGACCGTGGCCACACCTCCGTAGAGGCAAGGTATTACTGACTACTGCCAAAAAATTTATACATCAGCCAGAGGACCAGAATCCCCGCACCTGCGGAGCCGTACATCACCATTCAGGGTGTGCAGTTGGCAAACTTCTTCTTTAATAAAATGCCACAGGCTGTGGCAGCTGCCACAGCCAGTACAATACTCAGTATTTCTTCCATGTTACTCTCCTCAAAACATTGAATAATCAGTCTTTCAAGGACCTTGAATAACCAGTCTATCGCCCATCTTCTTCATTACAGGAAACCTCGAAGATGGACGACATTCAAGGTTCTTCAAGGTCCCCTGCAGTCAGATAAAAATTACCCCTGAATCTTTACTCCGGGACGCTTGCGCAGGCGGATAGACAGAGGGGTTACTTCAACCAGTTCATCGTCGTTGATGTAGGCGATGCAGTCCTCAAGGGACATCTCTTCCGGCGGAGTCAAGACAACCGCTTCATCCGTTCCGGAAGCCCGCATGTTCGTCAGTTTTTTCCCTTTGGCCGGGTTGACGACAAGATCCGTAGCACGGGCATGCTCGCCAATAATCTGCCCGGTATAGAGTGGTGCCCCGGGGACGATAAAGAGTTTACCGCGACTCTGCAGGTTAAAGAGCGCATAGGCCACCGAGGTGCAGGCATCCATAGAGATCAGCACCCCGTTCACCCGGTTGACAATATTCCCGGCATAGGGACCATACTCCTCGAAGATATAGGACATCATGCCCATGCCCTTGGTATCAGTCATGAACTGCGAACGGTAACCGAGCAGGCCACGGGTGGGGACAACGAAGACCAGACGGGCCATGCCGTTGCTGCTCGACATCTCCTCCATCTGTCCTTTCAGACGACCGAGTTTCTCAATAACCGCACCCTGATACAGTTCGTCCACATCAACAGTCAGCCGCTCGTATGGTTCGAGCGTCTTCCCGTTCTCTTCGTGCATGATAACCTGAGGCCGGGTGACCTGGAATTCGTAGCCTTCGCGCCGCATCTTCTCAATCAAGATGGAGAGATGCAGCTCGCCACGGCCACTTACCCGGAAACCAACACAATCGGTGAGGGGCGCAACCTGCAGGGCCACGTCAGCGAGAATCTCCCGATCAAGCCGTTCCCCGATGTGACGGGAAGTAACAAACTTGCCCTCTCTACCGGCAAACGGTGAATCATTGGGCACAAAGTTCATGGAGATGGTCGGCGGATCGATAGCAACCAGCGGCAGCGGCGTCGGATTTTCGGTATTGGTGAAAGTGACACCGACGGTAACATCGTCCATTCCGGCGACAGCAACAATCTCCCCGACATGTGCCTCTTCAATAGACACCTTCTGGTCAGATTCGAAGCGATAGAGCTTGGTGATACGCACCGGCTCAATGGAATTGTCGCGGCGACAGACTGCGATAGGCTGGTTGATCTTCATGGTACCGTTGACCACCTTGCCAATGCCGAGACGGCCAAGGTAGGGAGAATAGTCAATGGTATTGACCTGCATCTGCAGAGACTTGTTCGGATCCCCAACCGGTGCCGGAATATGATCAACGATCATGGTGGAGATCGCCTCCATGTTTCCGCCGTTCACAACCTCATCAGTGGGGTCAAACAGCGAATAGCCGTTTTTAGCCGAGGCATAAACAATGGGGAAGTCGAGAATCGCGTCCGGGGCATCGAGTTTAACGAAGAGGTCGAAGACCTGGTCTACAACCCAGTCGCAACGGGCTGCGGGCTTGTCAATTTTATTGATTACCACGATGACCGGCAGGTGATTGGCCAGGGCCTTTTTCAAGACGAAATAGGTCTGGGGCATCGGTCCTTCCTGGGCATCAACCAGCAGCAGTGCGCCATCAGCCATGCGCAGAACCCGCTCCACCTGGCCGCCAAAGTCGGCATGGCCCGGGGTATCAATGATGTTTATCCAATAGTCTTTATATTTATAGGAACCGTTTTTCGAGGTAATCGTGATCCCGCGCTCCTTCTCAAGATCCATTGAGTCCATGAGACGTTCAGCCACCGCTTCATTGTCTCGGAACATACCGGATTGCTTGAAAAGTTGATCGACGAGGGTAGTTTTGCCATGGTCAACGTGGGCAATAATTGCCACGTTGCGAATTTTACTTTGTTCCATTGTTTGTCCGTTGTTTTGCACTTAGGCGTACGATTTCAGGCGGGAAAAGAAGAGAAACAGCACAGGCCCGTCATTGCGGCTGTGCTGACAAAAACTTCGTAATATAAACCTTTTCGATGAAATGAGCAAGCACAGGTCGAAAAAAAACGCTTTTTGAGGTTCCTGGGAAACTTTGAGGAACCAGTCTTTCGCTCATATTTTTTGTTACAGTCAGAAAAATCAGCCTTGCAATATCAAAGTTAAGCGGGAGAAAGGGAAAGGCGTAAGACGGGAAAGCTTTTTACCGCGAAGGACGCGAAGGTTCGCGAAGGAAGGCAAGGGCTTTTGGGGGGGTAAAGCGGGGAGACGGGAGACAGGAGACGGGAGAAAGGGGTAAGACGGGAAGGCTTTTACCGCGAAGGACGCGAAGGTTCGCGAAGGAAGGCAAGGGCTTTTGGGGGTAAAGCGGGAGACGGGAGACAGGAGACGGGAGAAAGGGAAAGGCTAAAGATGGGAAGGCTTTTACCGCGAAGGACGCGAAGGTACGCGAAGGAAGGCAAGGGCTTTGGGAATGTAAAACCGGGAAAGGGAAAGGCTAAAAACAGGAGAAAGGAGACAGGAGAAAGGGAAAAGCGTAAGACGGGAAAACGGGGGAAAGGGGTAAGACGGGAAGGCTTTTTACCGCGAAGGACGCGAAGGTTCGCGAAGAACGGCAAGGGCTTTGGGAATGTAAAACCGGGAAAGGGAAAGGCTAAAGACAGGAGACAGGAGAAAGGAGACAGGGAAAGGCGTAAGATGGTAAAACGGGGGAAAGGGGTAACCAGTCTTTCGCCCGTTGGTGGGAAATCGGCACGGCTTCCCGCAATGTTGTTGGCTTCCCGCAATGTTGTTGTTTAGAGGCGGGAGAGGATCAGTCCACGGGACTGCGCGGAGCGCATCAGAGTTGGAATATTTTCATCCACATAATCAAACACCCGCGCCCGCTTGCCTTGTGCCGGGCGCATAACCCGGCCAATCACCTGCAGCAGCCGCCCCTCAAAGCTGATGGGTGTACAGAGAAAGAGAGTGGAGAGATCCGGGCAGTCGAAGCCCTCGCCGATGAGTTGCAGGGTGGCAACCAGAACACGCACCTCCCCCCTTCGCACCGCATCCACCACCGCCGCCCGGGCATCGGAGGGCAGCCTGCCGGAGAGCAGTGCCACATTCGCCCCCGCCTCACGAAGCCTGCTCTCAAAGAATTCACAGTGGTGCAGCCGGTCGGAGACGACGAGGATGGTGCCACTGTCCGGTTCGCGGATAATCTTCAAGATATCATTGAGGATCATGACATTGCGTCCCTCGTGCACCACCAGCGCCTTGATCAACGCCTGATAATCCCCGGTATATTGAAAGGTAAACGGGGTGCTGCGACGGATCACCTCCGGCGCGAGAATCGCCCCCACTGCCACCAGCTCCTCCTGCAGCACCTCGTAGATGCGATCGCCGAGAAACCAGTAAATCAACCGGGTCATCTCCCCCTCACTGCGAAAGGCGGTGGCGGAAAGGCCGAGCAGAAAGTGGCTGTCAAAAAGCGACACCACGTCGGTGAAGAGACTGGTGGGGACCCGGTGACACTCATCCACAATCAGCTGGCCGAATTGCGGGACCAGTTCCGGCACCCGTTTGCGGGCAGTGTTGACAATGGCAATGGTCAGCGGCCTGATCTCAAAGTGACCGTCTCCCACAAGGCCGGTCTCCACCCCGAGAAACTCGAGGGCCCGCTGCTGCCATTGATAAAGGAGTTCACGGGTATGAACAAGAACAAGGGTCGGCTGACGGCGGCAGGCAATAATCGCCAGCGCGATTACCGTCTTGCCGCTGCCGGTTCCGGCCTCAATTACCCCGAAAGATTTCTGTGCCGCCTTCTTCACCGCCACCTGCTGATAGGGGCGCAGCCTGCCGGTGAAATGAAACTCAACCTCCTCCAGCCGCCGTCGTTTATCAATAATCTCCGGTTCCTGCCCCTCCATCTCGCGGCAGAGCACCACCGCCCGGTTGGCAAAGCCTCGGGGAAAACGCACTCCCCCCGGCGCGGGCTGGTAGTATTTGAGTTTCGGCTGCAGCTTTTTACCGACCCATCGACCATATTTTTTGGCGTTGGTATATTGAGGATTATCGATGGTGAGCCGCTCTTTCAGCTCCTTCTCCAGTTCAGTGCTGAGGCCCTGAAGGAGGCAGTCATTCCCGACGGTGAGAGTGAGGGACATTATTTCTATATTTTCAGTAGTAGGTTATAATGGCGCCATGCCGAACACCTTATGTCACATCGCACTGCAGGCACCGCCAGCCCGGCAAAGGCCGGAATATCTGCCATGGATTCTTCTTGGCTGCATCCTGCCGGATGCGCCGTGGATTATACTTCACCTGCTCCAGCCCGCCGCTCTCTTTGAGCCTTTTACCCTGCGGTTTTACGCCACAGCCCAGGCGAGCCTTGCGTACTGTCTGCTGATCTCGGCGGCACTCAGTCTCTTTACCCGGCGCAGCGGAGTGGTCTTTGCCCTGCTCGGCGGCAACTGCCTCTTCCACCTGCTCCTCGACTCCCTGCAGGATAAATGGGGCAACGGCGTCAATCTCCTCGCTCCCTTTAACTGGCACCTTTTCAGCCTCAATCTGATCAGCACGGACAACTATTTCACCGCCGTGGTCACCACCTGCGGGCTAATTCTGCTGACGTCCCTGTGGGGGAAAAGCTGCGCCGCCCTGCGCCAGTCACCACCGCTGCAGCTGCCCCGTGGCAAGAAGGCACTGGCCGCCCTGCTCTTCGCCGCACTGTACCTGTTCACTCCACCGCTTTTTTTCGGGGAAATGGACCGGGCCAACACCTGGAATTTACACACCATGCGTCTCAAAACGGAGCGCCCCGGCAAAGCAATTGCCTATGACCGCGGCCGCTACAACGCAACAACACAGACCCTGCGGATCTTCTCCGGTGAGGAGCTGCACCTCGAAGGAAAGCTGCCGGCGGAATCCGGCCGCGTCTCCATCAAGGGTTTTTTTATCAGCCCCGAACGGGTACGGGTCAGCGCACTCCATCTGCACAACAGCCATCGGGACCGAGCCTCGCGCCTCGGCATTCTGCTGGCTTGCTTTTTCCTCTGTCAGTCACTATTTTTTCCGCGACTTTCCCGCCTTTGGCGGCATCGAATATAATCTTCCAAGGAGAAACCAATGTCCAGACTGAATCCACTGAAAATGCTGACCCTGCTCGCTGTCCTCTGCTGTCCCCTGCTTTCAGGCAGCGCCTTCGCGGCGACACGAGCACAACCGATCACCGTCACCCTGCCAGAATCGCTGCTCAAAGAAGCGATAGCCTCCGTGGTCCCGATACAAATTGACCCGCATGTCCACGGCATGCGCGGAGAGATTGAGGTGAAAAACATCTCTAACCTCCAGATCAGTAAAGGGCATCTCGCCTGCCGCATGCAGCTGGAAGGCCGTAACCTCGGCGTTTCCACCAAGGTAGGAGATCATAAAATCAACCTCAACATTGGCTCCGTGTCAGTGGATGTGAACACCGACTCCGCGCTGCGTTTTGACGCGCAGAAACAGATTCTCTACATTCGCCCCATAGTGAAAAGCACCAGCGACAAACAGGGCGAGGCCGACAGCCTCATCGCCATGTTCAACGGCAATGAGCTGCCCATTGCCCTGCAGGAGCTGGAGCCGCTTGTCTCTCAGGCCGGTGACAAAATGCTCATCATCAACGGACGCATCACCGATATCGTCGCCGAGCAGGACCGCCTTGTGCTCAAGCTGCTCCCCACCATCTCCACCCGCAGGGTGAAATAAAGGGGAAAAGGGAGGCAGGAGACGGGAGAAGGGAGACAGGAAAAAGCGGTAAGGCATTTTTTTTACCGCGAAGAACGCGAAGGAACACAAAAGCATTTGAAGATAAAGAAGCTTTTGCGTGTTCAGCACGTTTCGCTGACCATTCAGTCTTTCCGCTTTTTGCCTTTTCCTGTCTCCCCGCTTTAATTCAACTAAAATCTTTTGCTTTCCTTCGCGCTCTTCGCGTTCTTCGCGGTAAAAAGGTCTTTCCGCTTTTGCCTTTACCTTTCTCCTGTCTCCCTTCTCCTGTCTCCCTTCTTTTACCACATCAAATCATCCGGCACCTGAAAGGCAGCATACGGATCATCAGCGTCAGCCGTCTCCTCCTGCGCCCTGGCGAGATGGATGAAGAGCGAGGAGTCGAGGCTGCGGATTTTCTCAAGAATCACCCTCGGCAGGACCTCAAAAACCTCCCCGCTTCCCGGTATGCGCACAATGCCCAGCACGCCGCGACCCAACTTGTCAGAGGTCTCCTTCTCCACAAAGACCCGATAGATCTTCCCTTCCATATTGAAGCGGAAGGCGGGCCCCTTTTCATCCTTCTTCAGCCGGTTCTGTTCAATCATCTGCTTCACCGTGGCTGCTGACGCCCGCTTCTGCAGCTTTTCATCCCGCTCACGGTTGAGTTCGCGCACCCGCGCCTTCTTCTTCTCCTCCGCCTCCCGCTGAATACGAACGTTCTCCTCGGCGATGGTGGGTTTCCCCTTTGCGACCTTTGTGCTCTTCTGTTGTTTATGCTTTTGGGATTTCGTCTCGGAAACCTGTTTTTTATCTACAAGACCGAGTTTTAAAAACTGATTTTGGAATGCATTTGCCATTATTTTTTCCTGTCAATATTGGTTCATGGTGAAACTGCCCGCCCATTCTACCCGGACGGGCTCTTTTTTTGTAACTTCTCACAAATTTAGGGGAAAAGACAAAGAATTTTACCGCGAAGAACGCGAAGGACACGAAGAAAAGCAGAAAAGACAGGCAAAAGCAAAAGACGGAACGACAAAAGATTTTTTGCCAACGAATAACAGCTCGAATAAGGCGAATAAAGACATTTTAGACAAAGCATAACTCCTTAAAAAAGTTATAAAAAAAGACAAAGAATTTTACCGCGAAGAACGCGAAGGACGCGAAGAGTAAAGCCAGAACAACAACAGCAATTTTCTGTTGAGTTTAAAAAATCTTTGTTCTCAAATGCTTTTTGCCTTCTTCCGCCTTTTTCCGTGTGTTTCGTTGGCTATCCAGTCTTTCGCTTCCCGCCTTTTGCTTTTCCCTTTCTCCTGTCTCCTGCCTCCTGCCTCCTTCTTTTGCCCTATTCGCATTATTCAAGCTTTCCTTTGGCAAAAAAATCTGTTGTCCTGTCTTTTGCCTTTCCCTGTCCTTCCCGCTTTTCTTCGTTTTCCTTCGCGTCCTTCGCGGTAAAAATTGTCTTTTGCCCTATTCGCATTATTCGAGCTTTCCTTTGGCAAAAAAAATCTATTGTCCTGTCTTTTGCCTTTCCCTGTCTTTTCCGCTTTTCTTCGTGTCCTTCGCGTCCTTCGCGGTAAAAAAATCTTTATTCTCAAATGCTTTTTGCCTTTCTTCGTGTTCCTTCGCGTTCTTCGCGGTGAAAAAATGTCTTACCGCTGCGCAAGGGGTTGCGCCCGGTGCCGATGCGCTGCCAGCGCGACATTGGCGCTGAAAATCAGCAGCGCCCCGCACCAGCCGCCAAAGCCCAGGGGCGGATCAAAGGCAACCAGCGGTCCCAGCAACGCCGCGAGCAAAATGCGGCTGGAACCGATGACCGAACCTTCAAGCGCTGTCACATAACGAAACCCGAAGGTGAGGAGATACTGTCCCGCAACTCCGACTGCCGAGCAGGTAAAGAGCCAGAAGAACTCGGCTCTGTCCGGCCAGAATATCTGTTCATGAAAGAAGATGTAAAGCAGTACCGCGCCAATGCTGAACATAAAGAAGAGAATTGTCTGCGAATCATGCCAGCGGCGGCTGAAGTTGAGGTAGATGATGGCCGCGGCGGCAGTGATCCCGGAGGCCACGCCCCAGAGGTTATCCACCGGAAAGACAAACTCTCCCGCCGGCATGAGTACCAGCCAGATCCCGAAAGTGGCGGCAAGCACCGCGATTATGGAGAAGGCATCGGTCTGGGTGCGAAGAAAAATGGCTGAGAAGAGGGCCACATAGAGGGGGTAGGTCATATTCATAATGTTGGCCTCAGCCACCGTGCTCACCTGCACCGTTTTATAAAAGCAGAAGACGGCGACAGTGTTGGCCAGCGCCCGGCCGATAAGCAGATTCCAGCGTACCGGCTTCAACTTCTGCCGGGAACAGACCATGGTTGCGGAAACCACACAGATACCAAGAAGAAAACGGGCAAAGACAAAGTAGGAGGTGTGAAGTTCAACTGACGCCTCCGCCCGGCGGATAATCACCGTGGCGAAGTAGAAGGCAAAGGCAGAGGCGAAGAGGGCCAGCCAGCCTGGCAGCTGACGGCTGCCGGGCCGTTGAAAGAATGCGGTAAGTACAGACAAAGGGAACAACCTCCGTGGAGAATAAAAGGAACAGAACACGCCCCCCGCAACCTCCACCGGAGGGCAGGCTGGTCACGGGAGCACCGCTCCACAATACAACATCGGGCACCAATAAAAAGGCGGGAAAGCATTTTTTTTTACCGCGAAGAACGCGAAGAACGCGAAGGACGGGAAATGGGAGACGGGAGACAGGGAAAGGCAAAAGACGGCAAGAGCGGATGGCTGACGAAACACCCCAAACACACGAAAGCTTCTCTCTATAAAATGTTTTTTTCGCATGTTTAGAGCCTTTTTTCGTTGGCAAAAAATCTTTTGTCGTTCCGTCTTCCCCAGGGGTACCTGCTAAAGTTCCTCTGTTTCAGTACCCTATACCTCTTCAGATGCTGGCGCAGGCAGCGTTAAGGCGATAAGAAAGATTAAAACAGGAAGAGGCGTAAGAGAGGCAAACGCCGTCCAGACGCCATAGATGTCTGCCAGTTTTCCGATAAGGGGGGCAGCTCCGCCGCCAATGGCGACGGCAAGACCGATGGTGACGCCGGAAGAGAGGCCGACGCGGCCGGGCAGATATCTCTGTCCGAGGACGATGGTGGGACTGTATGTTACAAAGACGACAGCCCCCAGGGGAATCAGTAAAATCGTTGCCGCCACCAGGCTGCCCATGGCAATAAAAAGCGGAAGGAAAATGGACAGGCCGAGAAAGCCGATTATGACCACCCTTCTCTGACCATAACGGTCGGCAAGGCTGCCACCAATAATATTCCCGACTATGCCGGAACCTGAAAAGATGGAGAGGGCGACCGCTCCTGCTATATGAGATTGACCGAAAACATTTATCCAATAGATGGGGATAAAGATATTCAGCCCGAAAAAGACGATAGAGCGGAGGCTGACCATCGCCCCTATCCGTGCAAAAGCACTCCAGTTTTCTTTAAGAACAACGGAGGACGCGGCATTTTTAAGTCGTGCACCGGCGGCTTCAAGTTCTTCGAATAACGAGAATTGTGAGATTACGACAATGGACATGATCGTTGCCGGGATAAGAAGAACCAGCGTTCCGGGAAGGCCCCATTGCACGACTGCTGTTGAGGCAATAAGCGGGCCCACAGCAAATCCGATCGTACCGCCAACACCAAAAAAACTCATTGCCGTATTTTTCCGATCCCCTGCAGCGAGATTAACAAGCCGTGCCGCCTGTGGATGATACGCTGCGATCCCAATTCCGCTTATGATCCCAAGAACGAGAAGCAAAGGGTATGATGTGCAGAGCCCGGACAGCCCGAGCCCCAGACAGGCCAGCATCATTCCCAGAGGGAGAAGCCACGGTTTGGCAAAGCGGTCTGCGGCGAGACCGAACATCGGCTGAATAATACTTGAGGAGATGTTGACCGCAAACACGATGGCTGCCGCAGCGGTATAGGAGAGACCGTAGCTGGAGATGAAAAAAGGGAGCAGGGCGGGCAGCGCTCCCTGGTTGAGATCTGTGGCCATATGACCGGCGGCCAGAATAGTGATCTGGCGTTTCTTTATTTCAATATCCTGACGATTTGCCATTGCGGTTTCCTTGTGAAGAAATTCGATTAAAAAAGACGATGTTAAGACAATTTTTTACCGCGAAGAACGCAAAGAAAAGCAGAAGAAGGAGGCAGGAGACGGGAGACAGGAGAAAGGGAAAAGCGGAAAGCAAAAGACAGAATAGCCAGCGAAACACACTAAATACTCGAAAAAAAGGCGAAAACATTTGAGAAAAAGCTGTTGTACTGTCTTTTACTTTTCCCCGTCCTTCCCGCTTCAATAAAAAAAAAAATCTTTGTTCTCAAAAGCTTTTTGTCTTTCTTCGCGTTCTTCGCGGTGAAATTCTTTGTCTTTTTCGTTGTTCCGTCTTTTGCTTTTTCCTGTCTCCTGCCTCCTTTCTCCCTTTTTATCTCTCCTCCTCCACAGCCAGCCGCAGTACACCCTCCACCAGCGCTCGGACAAAGGCCTCATCAAGCGGGCCGTGATCCATCAGCAGGCGATACCACATTGGACCGTGCAGCAGGTCTACGGCCAGTTCCAGGTCGAACCCGCTGCGCAGGTGCACATTGTTTTCATGGCGGCTGAAGATCTCTCGTATCGCCTCCCGCCGTGTATCGAGGAACTGCAGACGGAAGGAAGCCAGTGAACCATCCTCCACCCGTGAGGCGGAGATAACGCCTACCAGCATGTTGCGCGCGGCGGGGGTGTTGAGGCGGCAGCTGATGGCGGAGGCGAGTTCCAGCAGGTCATCACGCAGGGTATTGCCCTGCGGATTGTCGGGCAGGCGGGTGGGGTGAAAATCTTCCAGCAGCGCCTCAATGCACAGCTCCGCCTTGTTATTCCACCAGCGGTAGATGGTCTGTTTACCCACTCCGGCGCGCTTTGCCACTTCGTCGATGCGCAGGTCGGCATACCCCTGTTCCGCGATCAGTGCAAGGGTTACCTGCAGGATGGCATGGTGAGTCTTTGCGCAACGCGGCCTCCCCCGGCTGCATTTTTCTTCTGTTGTCATAATGAACCTCCAGTCGTGTCACAGAGGAATATAGCAGGCTCGGTATTAAATTCGAGAAAAAAAGTCTTGTTTCATCCTGCCACTCCAGGTTTTTTTATGAACGCCGGAACGACAAAAGATTTTTACCGCGAAGGACGCGAAGAACGCGAAGGGTAAAGCGAGAACAACAACAGCAAGGGACTGTTTAAGTCCAAAAGCTTTTTACCAACGAAAAAAGGCTCTAAACATGCGAAAAAGGCATTTTATATAAAAAAATGCCTTACCGTCTTTTGCTTTCGCCTTTCTTCGCGTTCCTTCGCGTTCTTCGCGGTAAAAAAATGCCTCACC
>JALNVI010000077.1 GCA_023231425.1 Desulforhopalus sp.
AAAGAGCAATTCATCAACTCTCTTAAAATAACTGGCATGCGAGTCGGTCTGTTACTGAACGTTACGCATTCAAAATTGGAGTGGGAACGTATTGTTCTCTAACCCTGTTCGTGAAAATTCGTGAAAATTCGTGTCTATTCGTGGTTACAAATTGCAAAAGGAACCACGAATGGACTCGGATAAACACGAATTATTACTCATTCGGAATCGCTAAAAAAGATGTCCACGCAGTCGCGTTCTCTGGTCAGTAAAAAATGTGTTTGGTATGACACCATTCAAACGTTAAAAAAAAGCGGCCTGCAGAGTTACTCTGCAGGCCGCTTTTTTTTAACGTCGGGGAAACCAGTCATACCAAAGTAAAAAAAGTATTATACCATTCCTACTAAGCTACTAAGTTATGCCCGTTTTAGATCCTGTATTTCCACGCCGTCGTGTTCTCTGATTAGTAAAAAATGTAATTGGTATGGGTGGAAATTCGTGTCCATTCGTGGTTACAAACTGTAAATGGTATTATTTCTTATCCTTCCGCTCCCGCTGCTCTGATTTATCTTTAAAGAAGATCTGGATGGGAATCATGTCGAGCCCGAGTCCTTCACGAAAACGATTTACCAGATAACGCTCGTAGGAAAAATGTACCCCTTTATAGGAGTTCGTCATAATGACAAACTTCGGCGGGCAGGTCCCCACCTGCGAAGTGTAGTAGAACTTGAGTCGTTTGTTTTTATAGATCGGTGGCGAATGCTTCTCTACCGCCTCCTCCAGCAGGCGGTTCAGCGCCGAGGTCGGAAACCTGGAGCAGTACTGGCGATAAACCGAACCAATTATCGGAAACATCCGTTTGATACCATAGCCGGTCAATGCGGAGACGGTGATAATCGGTACAAAACCGAGATAGGGCAGCACTCGACCGACTTCCTCCATCACCTCTTTCTGCCTTTTTTTATCCTTCTCCAGCAGATCCCACTTGTTCACCAGTACGATGAGCGCCTTGCCTTCATCCAGCACATAGCCGATTACCTTGGTGTCCTGCTCGGTAATCCCCTCCTCGGCATCAAGAATAACCACAGCGACATCGCAGCGACTCATGGCGGAGAGCGCTTTAAGGATACTGAATTTTTCCAGCTTCTCTTTCGTCTTCCCCTTGCGGCGAATCCCTGCGGTATCAATGAAGAGATAGTTGTAGTTCCCGTGGCTGACGACGGTATCCACGCTGTCCCGGGTGGTACCCGAGACCTCCGAGACAACCATGCGCTCCTCTCCGAGAATGAGGTTGACCATGGAGGATTTTCCCACGTTCGGCCGCCCGAAGAAGGCAACCTTCACGGTACCCTCAGGAAGGATGGTCGCCTCACTCGGAGTGTCGATGGTGGCACAGAGGTCGTCCATAAAACTGCGGAAACCGTAGGTGTGCTCCGCCGAAAGCGGCCAGAACCGCTCCACGCCAAGCTCGTAAAACGGACTCATTGACACTTCGTTCTTCGGACCGTCGATCTTGTTGATAATATGGAAGACCGGCTTCTGCGTCCGGCGGAGCAGCTCAACGACCTCGTGATCAGCGGGAGTGACGCCCTCACGCCCGTCCATCAGGAAGAGAATGATATCTGCCTCCTCAATAGCCGCCATAGCCTGTTCACGGATATGGTGAACGAGAACATCTTCCGGATTGTCGTCAATCCCGCCGGTATCCACCAGTAAAAAGCCTTTGTCCTCCCAGACGACCCGTTCATACTGCCGGTCGCGGGTAACGCCCGGCGTGGGATCGACGATCGCCTTGCGTGAGCGGGTAATGCGGTTGAACAACGTTGATTTTCCGACATTCGGTCGACCAATAATGGCGATGACCGGAAGTTTAAGATCTACCATGGTATTTTCCTCTCTTGAGGATGTGATATAGGGGAAATTTAGATTGCGAAATGCGCCGCAGCTTCAGCTGCCATCTTTCGCAGCAGGGGAAGGATGGCAAACTGCGAATTCTCCAGCCGCCGAGACAACATGGCAACCGAAGGTTTGAGAAAACGGGCGAAGAAGGGCTTGCCCTTCTGCTGCGAGAGGAAGGCAAAGGCCCCGAGAATCTGCAGGTTACGCTGCAGGGCAAGGTCTTCATAGTGGTACTGAAAAAGATCTCTGTCAACACATGCCTCAGGAGCCGTCCTGCTGAGGAGCGTGCAGTAATACTCTCTCAACTCGTCCTGCAGCTGCGGTGCAAGAGAAACATAAGGGTCCATCAGCAAAGAAGCAAGGTCATACCCCAGAGGTCCCCTGCGGCCCCCCTGGAAATCGATGAAACAGGGTTCCCCCTCTTTAAGCATAATATTGCGGGACTGGCAGTCCCGGTGGAGGAAATAGTCTGCAGGGGCCTCGCCCGCCCGGGTGGCCAGAGCTCGGAACTCCTCTTCAATACCAGCCGGTCCCCCGCGCTGCAGCAGGCCACCCCAGAAGGCGCGGAGAAAATAGCCGGACTCCTGCACCATCATTACATTCTCGTCATATCGTGGCGTGTCACAGCACCAGCTGGAATCAAACGCCTTTCCGCCTTCAACCTGTAGAAGGACAAGCCGCGCAAGCACCTTTTCGTAGAGCCGCTTCACGCCCTCGAAATCCTTCGCCGCCTGCAGTTCCCGTACCCTGTCGTAGAGACTGACGCTGCCGAGATCCTCCATCACCAGAACACCGCTCCCCGCATCGTAGCCGAAGACCTGCGGCACGGCACAGTGCCGGGTGGCGAGATGAGACCCGATTCGCCACACCGCCTCCGCCTCACGCATCTCTGCCGGGGCATGCCCTGCCGGGGCGACAATAATAAAGTTCGGCAGTCGCCAGAAGCGACGGTTCGAACCGTCTGGAGAGAGAACCTTCACTCTTTTCATATTGCACTCCCGGCCGATATCGACCAGCAGCTTCGCGGCCGTCTCCAGCAGTGCCGCGTCTTCTTCAACGCCGGAGAGAAAAGTGTCACACACCTCCGCCCCCGGCGCAACGTCCACCCCGCTCCAGATCACCGATCGGCAGATCCGTGCTCCGGCGCCAATCTTCGCCGCGCCGATCACATTCCACTCCTCCAGTCGTGCCGCAGGCTCAATCTCCGCCGCAGGAGCGACAGGATGCTCCGCAGCCTCAGCCAGTTCGGGCCAGCACGGCGCAATACCGGTAAGCAGTGCCCCCTGCAGTTCGAGATAGTCCTGCGGAGAGCCGATATCAGTCCAGAAGAATTTTTCGTTCGTGCCCTTTTCAAGGTCAGCCCGGTAGCAGGAGATCTTCCCGCCTTCCCGCAGCAACTGGCGATAGCGCTCAATGATACAGGAGGAACCCTCCGGCTCAATCCCCGCCAGCACCTGTGGTTCAATCACATGAATACCGGTGAAGGCCAGCGCACCCTCTTCCCCCCGCGCGTCAAAATGATCTACCCGGGCCCCTTTGCAGGATACCGTATTGAAACGCGGGCAGTCGTGCATGGCCAGGGTCACAGCGGCATCACCTGCGCAGTGTACCCGATAGAGCAGCCCGAAATCCACCGTATGGTAAATATCGCCGTTGGTCACCAGAATCGGTCCCGTATCAAAGGAACCGAGCGCTTTGCGCAGACCACCGCCGGTACCGAGAACATTTTCTTCCTTTTGCAGGATAATCCCGTTCACGCCAGCCACCGCCGCCTCAATCTGTTCACTGAGATAGTGGCAGTTGACAACAATACGTGTAAAGCCGGCACGCTGCAGCCGCGTGATGGTAAGCAGCAGAAGTTCTCTGTTTAAAATGGGAAAAAGGGGTTTAGGTCGCAACAGGGTGTGCGGCAGAAGCCTGGCACCAAACCCCGCCGCGAGAATCATTGCCTGCATGTTGAGTCCCTGTGATGGTTCAATCGTATTTTAACCTGCCGTTCTTGTCTTCACGCAGTCCGACCACCACAATTCCGGCCTCGTTGGCCATCTGCAGCATTTTTTCGCGGTCAAAGAGCAGGGACTGTCCCGCCTCCACGGCGAGAACAGAAGCTTTCACACTGATCATATTGTCGATGGTCTTCGGCCCGATGGCCGGGAGATCAAAACGGAAATCCTGATCCGGCTTGCGAACCTTCACCACCACGGCCTTCTCGCCAGCGAGTTTACCACCACGCAGAATAGTGGCGTCGGTGCCGTCGATAGCCTCAACCGCCAGCACGGAGCAGTCACGCACCACAATACACTGACCGATATCAAGTTCCCCGATAGCCTTGGCATTGCGCCAGCCGAATTCGATATCCTGCCACTGCTCTCTGTTCGGTTTCTTCTTCGTCAGCACCCCCTGCGGAAAGAGCAGATGCTGGAGGAAAAGGGTCGATTCAAGAACCTTAATCCCCTCCCCCTCAAGACTCTTCGCAATGGCGCGGAGAATAGCGTCGTCCTGCTTGCGGTCAATCTTGTTCCACAGGGTGAGTGCCTTGAAATCCGGCATCACATCGCGGAAGATACGTGTCTTGGTGATGGTGCCGAGGAAAACCGTCTCTCCCACTCCTTCATTATGAAAGAAAGAGGTGAGTTTCCCGAGCTGCCCGAGCTTCACCCAGCAAACGGCATCGGCAAGAGCAGCAAGTCCCTGCTCAGTCTCTCCGCGAAAGGCCACCACCACCACCCGGCGTCCCGCATCCCGGGCAGCTTTAGCAAAGAGCAGCGGAAACTGTCCGCCGCCGGCAATAATCCCGATATTTTCGTCTCTGACGCCCATATCTCCTCAGTCGTCGTTCACGCGCTGAATAAAACCGCGCTTTGAAGCGGTGAGAAATTCAACGAGATATTTGGCCTCTGCACTGTCGGGAAATTCCTTCAGCACCTCTTCAAAGGCATCTTTTTTCAGCAGTTCATCGGTCTTGAAGATCAGACGAAAGGCCCCATCAAGCCGGCGAACAGCCTCGTTGCTCAGCCCGGCCCGTTTGAGACCGATCTTGTTGATCCCTGAAATTTTCGTTCTGTTACGGGTTCCCGCAAGCAGCATGTAGGGGGGAACATCCTTGCCGATACCGGACATCCCGCCAATATAGCTGAAGGTACCGATCCGCACAAACTGATGCACTGCCACCAGACCGCCAAGGGAGGCAAAATCACCAATCTCCACATGGCCGCCGAGGGTGGCGACGTTGGCCATGATAACCCGGTTACCAAGTTTGCAGTCATGGGCAACGTGGGTATAGGCCATCAACAGGCAGTCGTTGCCGATCACCGTCTGGCCGCCGCCGTCCACCGTACCGCGATGGATGGTGGCGTATTCACGAATGGTGTTGCCATTACCCATGATCAGCTCGGTATCTTCGCCTTTATAGCTCAAATCCTGCGGCGCACCACCCACGGTGGCGAAAGAGTGGATAACGTTGCGCTCGCCGATGGTACACGGTCCGCCAATGACAGAGTGAGCACCGACGCGAGTCTCTGCGCCAATGGTCACCCCCTCTTCAATGACAGCATAGGGCCCGATCTCAACACTGGGATGAATTTTCGCGCTCGGCGCGATTACTGCAGTTTCATGTATGGCCATGGCGGCTCCTTCTCTCTTATGGGGATAGCGAAAATCGCCCATCTTCTTTAGGGTACTTTGAATAGTCAGCTTTTCGCCCATCTTCTTCGTTACAGTCAAAAATTTATCCTCCGACAAAGCGAGGAACGAGACGTCGAGAGATCAAATATGGCTGTAATAAATTTTATCCTGTGTCTCGAATATGAACAAAACACAAGATTATTCAAGGTACCCTTTATTGCAGTTAAAAATCTATCCTCCGACAAAGCAGGGAACGAGACGTCGAGGTAAGTAATAGACTCCTATATCAACTGCTCTGCTGGTAACTTCTAAAAAAATTATGAAAAAAGACAAAAACAAAAAGACAAAAAAGGAGGCAGGAAAAAGCAGGCCAACAAAATCCGATGATGTCTGTTGTGGGATGAGACGGCTTAAGGTGTTCTTGTGAAAGCCGGAACAGCAAAAAGATTTCGTTGGCCATCCAGTCTTTGTCTTTCCGTCTTTTGCCTTTCCCTTTCTCCTGTCTCCCTTCTCCTGCTTCCCTTTTTCCGTCCTTCCCGCTTGCAAATTACAAAATCTTTATTCTCAAATGTTTTTGCTTTTCTTCGCGGTAAAAAAATTGTCTTACCGTTTTTTGCTTTTCCCTTTCTCCCCTCTTCCATCTAATAACAAAAGAATACCTGCTCAGGTAAAAGAGGCCATCAATTCAGCTTCAGCCACCACCTTGTCATCAACCCTTGCCACGCCCTTCATCACCGTTACCGTACGCTTGCGTTTGAGAAAGGTCAGCGTGTAATAGATCTGATCTCCGGGGACGACAGGCTTGCGAAAACGCGCCTTGTCGATTCCGGCGAAAAAGAGAATCTTGCTGCCAATATACTCCGGCTTGTCATAAAAGGCCATGATCCCGCCAACCTGAGCCATCCCTTCAAGGAGTAACACTCCGGGCATGATCGGCTGACCAGGAAAGTGTCCCTGGAAAAAAGGCTCATTGATCGTAACATTTTTCAGCCCGACAATCTCATTTCCCATATCCATCTTGACAATCCGGTCCACGAGCAGGAAGGGATAGCGGTGCGGCAGCACCTTCATGATCTCTTGAATATCAATATTTTCGGGGACTATAGATTCTTCCATGGTACTTCTCCTTCACTTTCAGGACTTGGAATCAGTTATTTTCGCCAGGGCGCGGGTGTTCTTCCGCACTGCGGTGTTCAACTCCGGAAGTTTGGCAAAAACGGCACAGGCTCTCGCCCACTGTTTCACGGGAATCGCGGGTGCACCGCCGAGCCGTGAATCGGCCGGCACATCGGTATGCACCGCCCCCCGCGCGGCGATCATGGTGCGGTCACCAACGCTGAGATGCCCGGCTGATGCAGACTGACCGCCCATCACCACATTGCGGCCGAGGATGGTAGAACCGGCGAGACCGACCTGGCTGACCAGCAGACAATTTTCTCCCACCACCACATTATGACCAATCTGCACGAGATTATCGATCTTGGCACCGGACTTGATAACCGTCTCACCATAAGCTGCACGGTCCACAGTACAGTTGGCACCAATCTCCACATCATTCTCGATACGTACGATTCCCACCTGCGGACGCTTGATATGTTCCCCGCACTCGTTGGGAGCGTACCCATAACCATCACTGCCGATCACAGTCCCGGAATGGACAATCACCCGGTCACCGAGGAGACACTCCTTATAGATGGAGACGTTGGCGTGAACCACGCAGTCATCACCGATAACCACATCGTCGCCGATAACAGCACCGGAGGCGATCTCCACCCGCTCACCAAGAGTCACCCGGTTACCGATCACCGCGAGCGGCGCAATCGTCACCTCTTTCCCGAGCGTACACCCCTCGCCGACAAAGGCACGTGGATGGACCCCTTTTGCCGCAAAGGGTATGGCAAGGAAGAAGTTATGGGCAACCGCTCCCGCAAGGTAGGGATCGCGCACATGCAGCAACACCGCATCGCAGGGCAGACTCTCTACATCCTTCGGCACGAAAATCGCCCCGGCCATGCAGCCGCCGAGCCTGTCGCCCCATTTTGCATCGACGAGGAAACTCACTTCCTCCGGTCCTGCGGTCTCCAGCGGGGCAAACCCCGTGATCGTCTTTGCGCTCTCTCCCTCCACCTCGGCAGAGACAAGTTTCGCCAGCGCTTCAATCGTTATCATTTTTTTCATATTGTCACTTATACAACAAATATTGTTCCCGCAGGGCCATAAATGTATCAAGTTCCCCACTCCATCCCGCCTCAAGCTCCATCACCGGAACACCCTCTTCAAGGCGTTCTCGAAGCTGTCTGTCCCCGAGAATAAGATCCATCGGCAGGCGTTTAAATTCATATTCGTAAGGCGGCTGTTTATAGGTAAATTTATCCGGATAAAGCAGCATCACCGCCTGCAGCAAAGCCAGCGAGCTGCGCCACGGACGAAAAGTGCGAATATCAGTCACATGGATCTGAAAGCCGATACAGTTCTCCCCGGCATGTTTTCCCGAGGTCGGCTCAAAGGCAATCGGCCGGAAGATACAGCCGGGCAGCTCAGTCTCCCGCAACTTCGCAAGGATGGGCTGATGTTGCCAGTATGGTGCGCCGACAAACTCAAAGGGCATCGTTGTTCCGCGCCCCTCGGAATCCAGCGTCCCTTCCCATATCACCTGGCCGGGATAAACCAGCGCTGTCTCCGGGGTCGGCATATTCGGTGAGGGAGCAATCCACGGAAAACCGCTCTCCCGCGCCAGCATCTCCCGCTGCCAGCCACGCACCGGGACCACCTCGAGATCACAGCCAATGCCAAAGGTGTCATTCATCATCAGAGCAAGTTCCCCAAGGGTCATGCCGTGGCGCATGGGAATGGGATAGAGACCGACGAAAGAGGCACAGTCGGGACGGAGAACATTACCCTCCACTGCGCCGCCGATGGGATTGGGACGATCAAGAATGATAACCTTTTTGCCGCATTCAGCTGCAGCCATCATGCAATAGGCCATGGTGGACATAAAGGTATAGACCCGCGTGCCGACGTCCACCAGATCAATCAGCAGCACATCAAGACGGGCAAACATCTCCGGGGTTGGTTTGCGGTGCTCTCCGTAGAGACTGAAGAGGGGCAGACCGGTAACCTCGTCGTTATGATGTGCGGACTCTATCATATTGTCCTGCTTTTCGGCAAAAAAACCGTGCTGCGGCGAAAAAAGACAGGTCAGCTGCCCGCCGAGTTTTTCCCTGAGCAGAATGCGGCTCTGTATCAGATTACGATCAGTACAGGCGTGATTTGAGAGACAGCCGAAGCGGAGAGTACCACTGCCGATATGTTGAGCGGAGTCCTGTAAAAAATTTTCAAGACCAATCCTGAGCATGAGAGTCCTGCTGAAGTAATGCACCTGAGCACATGAAAAAGTTTGTTGACGGAATAAAAAAGAGGAGAACAGCTCCCTTCCGCAACCATTCTGAAAAATCGTGTAAATTTACTTCAGCCTGCTGAAAAAGTCAAAAGCTTGCACCCATGGTGGACAGAAAGCTTTTATCTTGTAATTTTCCACCGTCTAATGTTTTATAAATTTATTTTTTAGAGTCCATTTTTTACATTTCAGGGTACATTGAAGAACCTTGTATTTCGCTCCTGTTCGAGGTGCAGAAGGAAATTTATCGCAGGCATCTTGCTGATATCTCGCCGATATTTTTTTAGCTGTAACGAAGACAACGGACGAAAGACTGGTTATTCGATGTCCCCTTTTTTTGCATTGTAACACCAGCATAGCAATGCGCAGCCGAACCAGGAACTTCCATGAACGTGTCACACACGGCCATCAAAATTACCATTGCGGCCTTCTTTATAATTTCAATGTTTGGGGCCCCTGGCATCACCAGCGCCTTCGCCGAACAGATGATGTATGTAAAGCCTGATCAAAAACTTGCCATTCGCCGTGGAACAGGCGTGGAATATAAAATTATTCAGATGGTAGAAATTGACTCAGAGGTTGAGCTTCTCGAACAGGCCAGAGGCTACGCTAAAATCCGCCTGCAAGATGGGAAAGAGGGATGGATACTGCGCCGCTTTCTTAAAGCAAAAGAACCCGCCGAATTACTGTTTGAGAAAGTACAGATCGAAAATAAACAACTCAGAAAGGAGCAGAACGCCGCTGTGAAAAAAGCGGCTGAGGCAGTTGCCTCCCTCGAAGAGACTCAGAAACAGTTCACCCGTGTGCTGCAGGAGCGCAACAATCTGTTGGAAAAATACCAACAGCTCCAGGCAGACACCCGGGATGTAGTCAACCTGCGCAAGGAACAGCAGGCGACGGCCCGGGAGAACGACGATCTGCAGGGAAAGCTTATTGCGGCCCAGGATGAGAGTGTTCTGCTGAAGAAAGGGACTCAGCTGCAATGGTATCTGGCCGGAGCGGGGGTACTGCTCCTCGGCATAGTGCTCGGCAAAATTCCGCCCCCGTACCGCAAGAGAAGAAGCTATCTCTCCTGAAAAGGAGAAAGAAAAAGGGAGACGGGAGACAGAAGAAAGGAGACAGGAGACGGGAAAAAGCAAAAGATGTCCACGTATAGTCCCTGGCTGGTGAAGCGATACTCTTTTGAATTTATAATTGTCGATATATTGGTAAGTTAGCAGTATCTGATGGCTCAACTCAGCTGCTATGCACTATAGTCGCGTTCTCTGGTCAGTAAAAAATGTGCTTGATATCATATATAAAAATTTTAGTGTGTTTAGCATGTTTCGTTGGCCATCCAGTCTTTTGCTTTCCGTCTTTCGTTTTTACTTTTCCCTTTCTCCCGTCTCCTTTCTCCCGTCTCCCCTTTTTTAATCTTTATCCTCAAATGCTTTTCGCCTTCCTTCGCGTTCCTTCGCGTTCTTCGCGGTAAAAAAAAGGTCTTACCGCTTTTCCCTTTCTCCTTTCTCCCTTCTCCTGCCGTGTTCAAAGTGATCCAACGGTAAAAGATTCGACAACTATATTTATAAACCGCCACTTTTTGTCAGTCCAGACCACTCTTTCACCCGGGTGGTCTTTCCCCTGTGAACGCAGAAAATTTTATTCTCCCTGTGTACCAGGGAATATTTTTTCTCTGGAGCCCCCCCCGTTCACATCTATAGCATTGATATAAGGTATATAATTGAACCCGCAGCGTATTCTCTGTAAAACTCTCACTTTTACCTGCTCCTCCAAAGGACAGCCTGCTATCTCATTTGCAAAATTGGCTCAATTCTTGCTATATATGATATATATTCATTTTCCCCACACAGGAGCCCCATGCAATTAAAACAGAAACAGCTGCACCCCCAGGCAGGAATAACCCTCGTTGAGATGATGGTGGTAGTGGCCATCATCGCCGTTATGGCCTTTTTCGCCGGACCGGAAATGCTGCAATTCGGCCCGAAGGCAAGATTGAAATCAGCCACTCAAACCCTCAAGAGCAATCTGGAGCTCGCCCGCCTGGAAGCGGTGAAGCGCAATACCCTTGTAACGGCGAGATTCACCACCAGCGGCTGCGACACCTTTCCTCCAGTAACTCCTTCCAGCTATTCAATTACCTGGGATGATAACGGCACCCCACAAAATATTCCCCTCATGGGCAGCAGTTCCTCCAGCACCAGTAGCGGGAACACATACACCTTCCCCGACGGCACAGCACTCTGCGGCAGCGATAGAGACATTATCTTTACCAGTCGCGGCTATCTCAAATCCACAACCATCGCTGACGAAGTTTTGTCTCTGAAATCACTGGAAAAAGACCCTGGAGATCCCTGGTACCAAATCACAGTGAGTCTCGGGGGCGCAATCAGTATTGACCGTAAAGAGTATAAGTGAACTTCAGCCTTAACCCGCCAATAAAAAAAGATTTTCAGACAGGACATCCACATGAAACAACTCAGCAACCGGGGGTTCACCCTCATTGAATTAATGATCACCCTGGCAATGACGGGAATCATTGTTGCCGCCGTCTACTCTGTCTACACCGTCCAGAGCCGGGCATACGGCAAACAGGAACAGGTCGCGGATATTCAACAGACCTTGAGTGCAGCTGTTTTCCTGATGACACGGGACATTCGCATGGCAGGCTTTCAGCCGGAAGACGGAAAGGGTTCAAAACCAGGGTTTACGGCTGCCACCGCGACAACACTCACTTTCGGGAAAGACCTTGACGGCGATGGAACTCTGGTTGGTTCAGAAGAGACCACCTATGAATTCAACAATGCTGCCAAAATTGCTGACAGGAAACTAACAAGAAACATTGGAAGCGGTGACCAACTCCTCGGAGACAATATTGAAGCGGTAGAATTTCTCTACACCCTTGCCAATGGTGACTCCACGAGGACTCCCTCCACAGCCGAAATGGGAAAAATTCGTGCTGTTACGGTCTCTGTACTCGGAATTGCCGCCTACCCAGACTCAAGCTTTGATAATCAGAATACTTACATCCCGGGGTCCAACCGCTCTGGAGTAACCCTTTCCGACTCTGATTCAAAAGCGACAACATGGCCCAACGGCATGGCATCCACTGCCCCCAAAGATCACTACCGTCGCCGGATGCTGATAACCACTATTAACTGTAGAAACATGGGGCTTTCATTATGAAAAAGCTGCAGAACGAACAGGGATTCACCCTCATAGAAGTTGTTATCGCGCTTGGTGTTTTGGCCTTCGGCATTCTCTCTCTCATGCTGCTGCAAACCTCGGGTATCAAGGGAAACACCGCTGCGGATATTACCACGGTGGCCACCAACGATGCCTCCGACCAGATTGAGAAGATT
>JALNVI010000078.1 GCA_023231425.1 Desulforhopalus sp.
ATCACCATTGGTGGGAAATCGGCACGGCGGTGGTTTCCCGCAATGTTGTGGTGTAGACAAGGCATGCCTTGTCTCTACGGTGGCGGTAATCAGCGAAATGGCAACTCTCACCGATACCCCGCGAAAAAATACACGCTACGTTGTCACCACGGGGTAATAACGGTGGAATTATATCACCATTGGTGGAAAATCAGCATGGCGGTGGTTTCCCGCAATGTTGTGGTGTAGACAAGGCATGCCTTGTCTCTACGGTGGCGGTAATCAGCGAAATGGCAAATCTCACCGATACCCCGCGAAACAATACACGATACGTTGTCACCACGGGGTAATAACGGTGGAATTACATCACCATTGGTGGAAAATCGGCATGGCGGTGGTTTCCCGCAATGTTGTTGTGTAGACAAGGCATGCCTTGTCTCTACGGTGGCGGTAATCAGCGAAATGGCAAATCTCACTGATACCCCGCGAAAAAATATACGCTACGTTGTCACCACGGGGGAATAACGGTGGAATTACACAACCATTGCCGAAAAATCGCCACAACAGTGATTTCAGCAATGGTGTTGTAGAGACAAGGCATGCCTTGTCTACACGGTGACGGGAAACGTAACGATGACGGTGGAATGGTCTTCTCTTTTCATAATAAAAGGCACATCTCAAAATGAAAACAAGAATCATTACTGTTGACTAACTCCTAAGGTTCACTATGTTTGAGAGATATCTTTGGCAACCTGAACACCCCGTTTAAGGAGCCAAATCTTCCCTCAATCTTATCAAAAGAGAGGTTCGTATGAAGAAAATTTCCCTTTTTCTCGCAGTCCTTTTGGTTTCAGGTGGCTTTTTCATTTCGAATGCATTTGCCCATTGCGAAATCCCCTGCGGAATTTATGATGATCAAGCCAGAATGGACATGATTTCCGAGCATGCTGACACCATAGAAAAGTCTATGCGAGAAATTACCGCACTTGAAGATGGAAAAAACATGAATCAACTCGTGCGGTGGGTTACAACTAAAGAAAAACATGCTGATCTTATCCAGAACATCGTCAGCCAATATTTTATGACCCAAAGAATTACACTTGATGCTGTCGACTATGACAAGAAAATCACAGCCTTGCATAAGATGCTTGTTTTCAGCATGAAATGTAAACAAACCACAGACCCTGGCAATGTCGAAAAGTTACGTGCTGCGGCTGAAGAATTCCATAAGCTTTATTTTGATCACAAGCATTCTTAAATAATATTTCAGTTAAAAAACAAAAACCCCTGAAAACGACACGGTCATTTTCAGGGGTTTTTGTTTTTATAAGGGGCGATTACAAAGTTTAGCAGCATAAATTCTGATTAATGTCTTTTGGTACTATCATTGGATGACCGTTAATATTGTGAATCTCTACGGGGAGTCCATATACTGACTCGATCATCTGTTCAGTGACCTGGGAGGGATGAAGATGACTAAAAACCTTCCCGTCTTTTAACATCAGAATGCTGTCTGCATAGCGCATGGCTTTGTTGAGATCGTGCATGGTCATAATAGCCCCAACATGATGATAATCAACAACATGTCGCAGTAAAAGCATGATTTCGACTTGATTTTTTAAATCAAGGGCACTGGTTGGTTCGTCAAGGAGAAGGAGTTTTGGTTCCTGTACCAGAGCCCGTGCAATACAGACTTTTTGCAGCTCCCCGCCGCTTAACTGATCTATAAAACGCAGGCTCATCTCTTGAAGGTGAAGGTGACGAATTGTGGCCTCAACAATTTTAAGATCGCGGTCACTGGGACGCCACCGTATATGAGGTTTGCGTCCCATGAGTACGGCATCAAAAAGGGTCAATCGAGCTTTCTCATTCTTTTGTGAAACGTAGCCTATTTTAGTCGCAATTTCCATGGGCCGCATTTTAAGAACATCTACACCCTCAACCATAACTGCACCAGAGGATGGGCGGTGCATGCCATTTAAGCATTTAAGAAGTGTTGTTTTGCCAACTCCGTTGGGCCCGAGAATAGCGAGGAGTTCTCCGGGCTTTACTGTAAAATCGATTTCTTTAAGAATTTCAGAATCCCGATACGCGAAATTCAGATGATGGATATCTACAATCATTTTCGGCCTCCCCGCAAAATCAATATGAGAAATACAGGTGCACCAATAAAAGCGGTTAACACTGACACGGGAAGAACATGCGGGGCCAGCATCATCCTGGCCACCGTATCTGCTATCAACAGCATCAATGCTCCACCAATAAAAGAGCCAGGCAGCAGGAATCTGTTATCAGAACCGATGACCCGCCGCACCATGTGGGGTACTACGAGGCCTGCAAAACCGATGATTCCAAGAAAGCCAATTATCGTGGCTGTAAGGACTGAAGCTAAAAGCATGCCGACTGCACGCACCCGCTCTACTCGAACTCCAAGCCCTTTAGCGGTTTCCTCTCCTGCATCAATGGCATTATAATTCCAACTGTTACAGAAGAAATAAATCCCGGTAATTGTGACAACGATGGACATCACTGCCAGCTCGCTCCAGCTGGCCCGGGCAGTGTCGCCAAAGGTCCAGAAGACCATTGCTGCAAGTTGTACGTCGTTCGCAAAGAATTGCAGTAACATCGTGGCTGCTGTGAAAAAGGATCCGAGAGCGACTCCGGTCAGTACCATCACTTCGGGTGTTGTCCCTCTCATCCTGGCGATAGCAACAATTACAGCCGCCGTTGTAATGCTGAAAAAGAAGGCTGTAATTGTTGTGAGATACGGATTTGTGATTTGTACAGCTCCCATGCTGTTTGAAGTCATGATTCCACCCCCCAGCACCATGACGCCAAGAGCTGCACCAAAAGCAGCAGCGTGGGCAATCCCGAGGGTGAAAGGTGATCCCAGAGGGTTACGAAGAATGGATTGCATTACAGCGCCAGAGAGTGCCAGGCCTGCTCCTGCAACCATTGCCGAAAGTGCTTGAGGCAACCGGATATTCCAGACAATGATTTCGATTTTTTTGGTTGTCTCAAGACCGATCAGACTGGAAACTACATCAGTAAGGGAGATGTGTGCTGCTCCAGATGCAATGGAAAAGAGGAGAGCTATAAGCAGTGAAACGCAAAGGAGAAGAAGAAAAACAAATTTTCGCCCTATGTATTTCCGATATTCCTCAGGAATTTGTCCATCATGCAAATGCATCTTATTGTACCTGTATCTGTTGGAATACTTTGTGGTTGTACATGGCTTCAAAGTGGGCGAAAACAGGATGACCATCAAAAAAAGAAAATATTTCGTCAGCTTTTTCTGCTGGTTTGATATCTGTAAAGGCTTCGGGGTAAAGTAATTTACCTATATAAAAGGCATTTGCGAGGATCGATTCAAAATTCTGATTATATGAGTTATACGGTAACAGTCCGAAAACTCTCCCCGACTTGACTGCGGTGAGAATCCGGTAGGCGGGGGCGTTACGAAGTTCATAGAGGCCTCCGGCCTTATCGCCAGATTGAAGTGTGGAAAGATCCAAAAAAAGATAATCGGGATCCCACTCTACGATTTTTTCTTTTGCAATTGTGCTGGTATTGATTCCTTTGGCGTTAGAGTTGGCACTATCCACAAGATTGTTGACAGGTAAGAGACGGAAAGGTGGATAGGCCGGTTCGGTGGATTGAAAGCCATGGGGACCTGCATAGGCCACGCCGCCGAGGTACACCGATGGTTGTTGACCTTTATCGATATTTTGAGTGCGATTTTTAAGATCTTTCATCAACTCTTCAAAAGAAGAAATCACCTCTTCAGCGCGGGAGGTGTTGTTTATCACTTCTCCTATTATGTGTAAGGACTCGTAGAGATCAGCTTTCAATGAAGTCAGATTACCATATTTAAGAGCAATCACTGGAATACCTGTCTTCTCCTGCAAAGTGCCAGGGGCTGCGCCAGCTGTCCCCCTGCCGGTTCCAACCAGTTTAAAGATCACTTCAGGCTGGGGATCAAGAGTCAGAATGAGCTCAGGGTTGTCCCTGCCTCGAAACTCACCAAATATCGGCAGATTATGAAACTGCGGGTTGGCAAGTGCGTAGGGGCGCGAATTGAATTGGACATCCCGGCCTTCGATATCATCGACTGCCACCACAAATTTTTGTCCCTGCATGTATGTGAGCAGTCTCAGGCAGCCTGAACCTGAACAGATCACTCTTTGTACGACATCAGGTATGGTTACATGTCGTCCTGAAGAATCCGTTATTACACGTGCGGCGGCAATGTTGAAAGAAAAAAATTGTATTGCAAGAAAGACGATGATAATGCGCATGTTTGTAACCACGAATGGACACGAATTTTCACTAATGGGAACCTTGAATAATCAGTCTTTCGCCCATCTTCTTCGTTACAGTCGAAAATTTATCCTCGCAATATCAAACATATAGCTCCGGTAAATTTTCTCCTGTGCCTCGAATATGAACGAAATACAAGATTATTCAAGGGACCCTAATACTAATTTATGGTATAATACCATTTACATTTTGTATTGACCAAAGAGCGAGACTGCGTGGACATCTTTTTTTGTGATTACGAATGGATAAACAGGATGTAAAACGAGCATAACTTAATAGAAATAGTCTAATCATGCGAAAAAGGGCATTTTTTATAAAAGCGTAACTTCTTAAAGTTTTTTGCCTTTATTCGAATGATTAGAGCTTTTATTCGTTGGCAAAAAGTTTTTCGCTGTTCCGTCTTTTGCCTTTCCCTGTCTCCTGTCTCCCGTCTCCCTTTTCCCATCCCTGCCTTTGAATCCGCCAATACAAAATGTAAATAGTATTATTCAAGATACCACTACAAGGTAGGGTTCATCAGCCTGCACCATTGTTCTATGCGATCAAAGGCCTCATCGATCACTGCTGATTCGCCGCCAAATGACAGGCGCAGATGTCCTTCCCCGCCTTGACCAAAAGCGCCGCCGGGAATAGTGATGACCTTTGCCTCCTTGAGCAGGCGGGTGGCCACCTCCTGAGAAGAGGCTGCAGGAAAGAGGTATTTGGCCATGACGTAAAAAGCACCTTTGGGCGGCACATAGGAAAAATACTTCTGCAGCCTGTCGAGTCTGGCGCAGCACAGATTCCGTCGCCTGACCAGCGCATCACGCATTCCCGCAACACACTCCTGCTCTCCGTCAAGGGCGGCAAGGGCAGCAAACTGCGATGGAGTCGGGGCACAGATGGCTGTCGCATCATGGACTTTCATGATCTGTTCCATCCACATCCCTGCCGCGGCAACCCAGCCCACCCGCCAGCCGGTAAGGGCATATTTTTTGGAGAGAGAAGAGATGGAAATCACAGTATTGCGAAAGGCCTCAATGCTGAGAGGATTCAGCGGCGCCTTTCCGTCATAGACCATATAGTCATACGCCTCATCGGTGATGACCACAAAATTGCGGGCAACAGCCAGCTCACAGAGGGCGATGATTTCAGCATCAGAAAAAACTGTCCCGGTAGGATTACCAGGATTGCAGAGCATTATGGCCCTGGTTTTAGCGGTAACGGCTTCACTGATCGCCGCCAGATCAAGGCCCCAGGTGCCCGTCAACGGTACGAATACCGGAATACCCCCGGCGAGTTGAATCTGTTCAATATACGAGGCATAGGTGGGAGAGGGTAGAATAACCTCATCGCCCTCGTCAACCACCGTCATCACCGTGGTCAGCAGCGCTTCCATACCGCCGACAGTGACGCAGATTTCACTCTCCGGATCCAGCTCTACATCTTTTTCATCGAGCATATACTGCGCGATCCGTTTTCTCAGTGCCGGCATGCCGGTCTGCAGCGAATATTGGCCGCTGCCGGGGTCTTCCCGCAAGGCCCTGATAACCGCCTCAACAACATGCGGCGGCGTGGCAAACGAAGGAACCCCCTGGCCGAGAGAAACACAGCCGCCAATATCTGCGGCAAGAATCGCCATCTGCTTGGTGGCTGAGGGAGAAATATTGCGCACTCTTCTACTGAGGCGCGTCGAATTATTATTGTGCCGGGAATGTGTCATAATCTCTATGGGCCTGCCTTAACCTTCTGGAAATATTTTGCCCGGGTTTAATACCAGGTTGGGGTCGAACAACTTTTTGATATTTCTCTGCAGCTCGATGCTGTGCTGCGACAGTTCCATTGGCAGGTACGGCGCCTTGGTCAGACCAATGCCATGTTCCCCCGATATTGTCCCCTGCAGCCGTAATGTCAGCTCAAGCAGGGCCCTGGTACCTTCATGGGCTAAATCTGTTTTGTCGAGGCTCTGGGTGGTTATATTGAGGTGGATGTTCCCGTCCCCCGCATGACCGAAGGCAAAAACCTCAAGACCATATTTCTCTTCATAAAAAGGCAGCGCATCAACCAGTTCGGCAATGGCGGTAAGAGGAACAACGATATCCTCCGGGATGTAGAGCTGTGCATAGTCATGGATGCGCAGACTGACCTGGCGACGCACCGTCCAGATTGTTTCCCGCTCCTCATTACTCCTGGCTTTAATCAGCTCAGTGGCAGCTTCTGCCCGGGCGATGGCGCAAATAGCCTCCATCTCGTCCGCAACCTGACTTTTTGCTCCATCGACCTCAATGATTAAGATGGATGGCTTGCCGGCAGGCAGGGAAAAGGGCAGCAGCTCTCCGATAAGAGACAGGCACCGATGGTCAAGAAATTCTATGGCACTGGGCAGATATCCCTGGCTCATGACAGCTGTTACACAGTTCATGGCCGAGACCATATCCTGGAAAACACACATCATCGTTTTGGTGGCCGCAGGTTTGGCGAGCAGCTTCAGGGTAAGCGAGGTGATAATTCCAAGGGTCCCCTCACTGCCAACCAGCAGATTCGTCAGATCATAACCAACGACGCCCTTTCTCGTTTGCACGCCGGTGGTGATCAGCTGGCCATTGGGCAGGACTGCCTCGAGGCCAAGGATATAATCACGGGTGGTGCCGTATTTCACGCAGGCGGGGCCTCCGGCGTCGGTTGCCGCATTGCCGCCAATAGTGCTCAGATCCATACCAGCCGGATCAGGCGGGTAGAAAAGACCGGCTGCATCTGCGGCCAGGCGTACCTGCTGGCTGATAACTCCCGGCTCAACCTTCATGATAAAATTTTTACCGTCAATCACCGTAATCTGGTTGAGTTCTCCAGTAAGCAGTACAACTCCACCAAGAGATGGCAGGCAGGCACCGGCAAGTCCCGATCCACCGCCGCGCGGGGTGACCGGAAAATGGTACGTGTTGGCCAGCTCCATCAAGGCTTGTATATCCTCGACACTTTTGGCACGGACAACCAGTTCGGGGGTGTAGGTCAGGGCGGAAGTATCGCTGGCAAATTGAGCACATTCTTCCGGGGTGCTGAGAAGTAACTCAGGAGCGATTCTTTGCCGCATGGCGGCTTTAATCGTGTCGGTAATAGGGGAATATTGAACCATGGTGGAATAAGGGTACCTTGAATAATCAGTCTTTCGCCCATTTTCTTCGTTGCAATCAAAAATTTATCCTCGGGATATCAGTTATATGCCTGCGGTAAATTTCTTCCTGCGCCTTGAATATGAACGAAATACAAGATTATTCAAGGTGCCCATAAGATAGAGGATGCGAACAGGATCTCAATGATGACCAAAACCTGGGATAAAAAGACGATGTTCAATTTTTTTGAGAATGATGATAGCGAGAGAAACCAGTGCGAGGTAATAGAGGCCGATAATACTGAAGACCTCGGTAAAACGAAAATACTCGGTGGCAACAGTTTTTCCCGCTCCGGTTAATTCGATACAGGTGACGATGAACGCCAGAGAAGAATATTTGATCAGATAGATAATTTCATTGCCGCAGCCATGTATGGCCCGGCGAAATGCCTGGGGAAGAATGATCCACACAATGGTCTGGAACGTGGTAAAGCCCAGAGCCTGGGCACCAAGATATTGACCACTTTTAATCGACAGGAGTGCCCCGCGCACGTATTCCGACTGATAAGCCGCGCTGCACAGGGTAAAACCGAGAACTGCGGCCAGATAGGGTGTCAGATAGATACCAAGATTGGGCAGGCCGAAATAGAGGACAAACAGCTGGATAACCAGCGGTGTTCCGCGAAATATGGCTGCATAGCAATTCGCCATTGTCCTGAAAAATCGGTTGCCATAGGTACGGACAGCACCGGCGGTAATCCCGATCAAGACTCCCCCCACCGCCGAAGGTACGATAAGGGCAATGGACATGAGCAGCCCGCGGTTGAGGCTGGTAAAAAGATCCTGGTAAAAGGGCGACAGTTCCACGATTAGCCCTCGACCTCAGAAAGTTCATTGAGCAGGTCACAAAACCCCTGGGATTTGCTTTTATTACCGGCTGCCAGAAGTGCGTCCGGAGGCCCCTGCTCGACTATCCTGCCATCTTCCATAAAAAGGATCTCATCGGCCAGATTATGGATAAGGCTGATCTGGTGGGTGGCCATGATCATAGTCATCCCTTTTACGGCCAGTCCTTTGATAACGTTGATGACTTCGCCGATCAAGGTCGGGTCCAGAGCGGAAGTCGGTTCATCAAGCAGTAAAATTTTCGGGTCCATGGCCAGTGCTCTGGCAATCGCCACCCGCTGTTTCTGTCCCCCGGAAAGTTGCGCCGGATAGAGACTCTCTTTGTCACTGAGGCCAACCTGCTCCAGTTCCAGTCGTGCCCGTTGTTCCGCCTCTTTTTTCGACATCTTTTTTACTTTACGCAGGGGAACGGTAATATTTCCAAGAGCAGTCAGGTGGTCAAAGAGATTGAAATCCTGGAAAATCATGCCAACCTCCTGTCTCAACCGGTATATATCCTGCTTCCGGGTGAACTGGATGCGCTCATTATCCAGCTCGATCTCACCGGAATCCGGCATGACAAGACAGTTAATGCATTGCAAAAAGGTACTTTTCCCTCCCCCGGAAGGACCGATAAGGATCTTTATGTCGCCCTTTGCCAGCTCGATGCTTACCGAGTTGAGAATTGTGACGTCCCCAAAAGATTTCGTTATATTTTTCACCCGAAGAATCGGCTTTTTGTCAGTCATCATTGATTTCCATGCTGAGAATAGCCCGGAATACGGACATACTGTTCCAGTTTCCGCAGGCCGATGACTCCGGCCCAGGTGAGGAGAAAATAGATAATTCCAGCGGTAATGTACAGTGAAAGGTGCTGGTAGGTACGAGAGGCAACAAACTGGGTCCGGGCCATGATCTCAGGGGCCCCGATAACAAAGGCCAGTGCTGAATCCTTGAGGATGATGGAATATTCATTGGACCAGGCCGGAATGGACAGCCTCAATATCTGGGGCAGCACGATACTCTTTATTGCCTGGATGTCGCTCATGCCAAGGGCACTGGCAGCCTTGAACTGCCCCTGAGGAAGCGACAGGATAGCCCCTTTGAAAATATTGGCCTGATAGGCTCCGGTGGTCATACCCAAAACTATGGAGACCGTGGCAAAGGCGCTGAAATTGAGACCCAGAAAAGAAAAAAGGCCAAAATAGAAGAGAAAGAGCAGAACTACAACCGGCACTCCGCGAAATATCCATACGTAAACGGTTAATATATTGCGTATATACCGATTACCATAGACAAGGCCGACCGACATGAAAATACCGATAAAAAGGCCCAAAAACATGGCGAAGACCACTATCCCGGCGGTAAGGAATGATCCCTGCAGGAGATAAGGCAGCGAATCAACAACGACGGATAACGCATTTTGCATCGAGTTACCTGAACTATTGAGACAAGGATGGTTGCAGCAAGGATGGTTGCAGCAATGATGGATAAAAAAACCCGGGAACGCAAAAAAAGACGGGTCTACATCCAAACGTTGCTGTAGACCCGTCTTTGCCCCGATCTTATTTGTTTAAATTGTATTTTTCAACCAGTTTATTCCATTCAGGCGTGGCCATAAATTTAGAGAGAGACTTGTTTACTTTTTCCAGCAGCTCTTTTTCGTCCTTGCGAACAGCATAGCCGAATTCTTCGTCATCCATACCGAAGGTGCCGATAATGTGGACGTCTTTTTTAGAAGCCGCGTCTTTTGCGGGGGCATCGTCCATTGCTGCTGCATCAATCCTGCCGTTCAGCACGTCTTCTATGGCAAGCGGTGAGGAGCTGTAGTAGCGGAGTTCAAAGTTCCATCCTTTTTTCGGTGCTTCTTGTTTAAACCATTTGGCTTCGGTGGTTCCCTGCTGTACGCCAATGGTTTTTTTACCGTTCAAAACCTGGTCAACGGTCAGTGAAGAGTCTTTCTTCGTAACCAGAACCTGCTGGATGATCCAGTAGGGAATGGTGAAGTTGACCTGTTTGGACCTCTCTTCGGTAATGCTCATGCCTGATGCAATGATATCGATTTTTTTGGTCAACAGGCTGGTAATAATTCCATCCCATTCGATTGCCTGATGGGTAACTTCCATACCGAGATCTTTGCCAATCCAGGTCATTACTTCCACATCAAACCCGCTTGGCGTCCCGGTCTTGTCAATAAAGGCAAATGGCGGGAAATTTGCGTCGATACCATTAACCAGTTTAGCGGCACCAAAAGAGCTTCCTGCACAAAGCAGTGTCAGCAGACTGCACAAAAGACATAAATTTTTTTTCAGCATTTTCCCCTTCCTTTGTTGTTAGTTTTTTTGTCGTGAATTCTTCTCCACATCCGCAACCTTCATTGCAGGCCATATAACATATCCTATTTTGATTATTTGGTAAAAACATAAAATTGCTGTTCCGGTAAAGACGATCATGCACTGGTCAGGAAGGCGGTTCCTTCTCCATCCTGAACGACATGGTCTGTGCCTTCTGTTCTCACTGTTCCTTGTTCGCGGGTGGCAGGGCGGGATCTGGCCGAAATATCAATTACATTTTTTACTGACCAGAGAACGCGACCATCACCATTGGTGAAAAATCGGTACGGCGGTGGTTTCCCGCGATGTTGTTCTGTAGACAAGGCATGCCTTGTCTCTACGGTGGCGGCAATCAGCGAAATGGCAACCATCACCGATAACCCGCGAAACAATACACGCCATGTTGTCATAACGGTGGAATTACACATCATTGGTGAAAGATCGGCACGACAGTGATTTCAGCAATGGTGTTGTAGAGACAAGGCATGCCTTGTCTACACGGTGGCGGCAATCAGCGAAATGGCAACCATCACCGATAACCCGCGAAACAATACACGCCATGTTGTCATAACGGTGGAATTACACATCATTGGTGAAAGATCGGCACAACAGTGATTTCAGCAATGGTGTTGTAGAGACAAGGCATGCCTTGTCTACACGGTGGCGGCAATCAGCGAAATGGCAACCATCACCGATAACCCGCGAAATAATACACGCCATGTTGTCATAACGGTGGAATTA
>JALNVI010000079.1 GCA_023231425.1 Desulforhopalus sp.
ATTTTAAAATCTTTTTCTTGAAGGTTTTTTGCCGATTACGAATGGATAAACAGGATGTAAAATTGATCTCATTGTAAAAACATCCTTTGTGCTGGAGACCCCAAAACTGGTCGTCTCTACGGAGATTTCTTGCTTTTTCCTGCCTCCTGTTCCTTTTTAACCCTTTGTCTTTACGTATTTTTTTCGCCTTTCTTCGCGTTCCTTAGCGTTCTTCGCGGTAAAAAAATGTCTTTCGGCCTTTTGCTTTTCCCTTTCTCCTTTCTCCTTTTTCCTGCCTCCCTGTCCATAAAAACCACGGGGTGAGAATGGAAATGGGAGAACTACGCGGCGTCGTCCGATGGCACAGGTTCTTCCCTGAACCCCCAGAAGGGGTAATCCAGTTTATACTTCGCCACCCGCCCGGAGGCGTGTTCCCGACTGGCCACCAGCCAGAGAGTGTTGTACCGCTCACCGCCATCGTCGGAAGGCATCAGCACCATGGCGTTGTCAGCGCTGTATTCAATATCACCAGAACCCTTAAAGACACCCATGTGCGGCACGCCGTCATAGCTTCCGTCCTCCTGCCGGGAAAGCTCGGAGATGACGAGAAAGGAGACACCGAGTCCATCCCGCATAGATTCGAACTCCCGCAGCCACCCATCTATTCCCGCCCTCTTTTCACCAAACTCCTTGAAGGGCAGCTTGTGCAGGCTGTCGATCGCCACCACCACATAGTCGCTGCGGGTCTCGTGGCGCAGAAATTCGATATGCTTTTTCATCAGCTCCGGGGTGATGCCGCGGTCGCTGACCACCCGCAGGTAGTGAAGCATTTCCTGCAGTTTCCCCTTCGCTTCCGCGAGGCGTGTCGCCTCTTCTTCCGTCAGACCTGCGCCGCCGAGCTGTGCCACCTCCAGCCGGGCCAGTCGGCTTACCGTCCGCTGATAGATTCGCTGGCGTCCATTCTCAAAATCGTAGTAGAGGACTGGCACCCTGCGCCGGGCCAGCTCAGTGGCAATTTGAATCAGCCATGTCGATTTTCCTGCCTTCGGAGCCCCGCCAACCACATTGAGCCCCCGCACTCCCTCCAGCCTTTCGTCGAGAAGAGGGAAACCACTGACTACGTTTTTATACGCAGCCATCTCCTGGCTGAGAAGATTGTTGTTGAAGAATGAAAACTCGCGTTCGACGGAGGTAAACGGTGAAAAGGGCCGTGCCGCACTGATAAGCGAAGAAATCTTCTTCGCCGCCCCCTCTTCTTCGGCCAGTCGCCAGAAATCGAAATCGCGGGGTGTGCCCTGCGGCCAGCCGACAACACGCGCCCGGTAGCCAATGCGGGCAGCGAGGCCGCGTGCCGTCTCCATGGAGTCCGGAGTATTAGGCACGCAGATGAAGAGGTTGTCCAGCCAGGCAAAACGGGAAACGGCCAGCCGTTCCAGCACGGCACGAACAGGAACCGCCACAGCAGGGAAACCGAGCTGCTTGAGGACAATGGCGTTCTCCTCTCCTTCACAGAGAAAGAGTGAGCCATTTTCACAGCGGGAGATATCCTGGGAGTTGAAGATATTGAAGGGTTCGGTGCTGAACTGCTCATCACCCTGCCAGAAAAAATCGGAGGCCTTTTCAGGATGAACACAGCGAGCCGAGTAACAACTGCCGTTTTCCTGAATGTAGGGAAAAACAAGGTAGCGACCGTTGAAGCCAATCTTCAGTTCGGCAAGGGTTTCCCTCCGGATACCGCGTCGGGTGTAACGTTCAAGGGAATCGCCGCTGAAGCGACCGGCGAAGGTGCGCACCTCCTCATCCATACCAATGAGAGGGTATTCGGGCTGCACTCCACCCTCCCGTTCGGGAACATAGCCAGGAACCGTATCAAGCGGGAGACCGGCAAGGCGGGCAAACCAGAGGGGATAACCACCGGGCACGCAGCGATTACGGCAGTGAAAATAGCCGTAGAGGAAACTGCTGCGGTTGAGCACCACCTGCAGACGCCCCGGCTCAAATCCACGACTGGCACAAAAGGGGCAGGGGGCGGTGAGAGTATCGCCATACTCGCCACCAAGCTGCGAGAGGTAGAACTGCGCAACCGGATCGGAAGCAGCCCCGCTCACAGCTCAGTTCTCTCACTGAAATTTTCCAGCAGCATCTCAACCTCATTCTCCTCAAGCTGCTCTTTGAAACTGGCATGAATGGTGGGCTCCTCCGCCCCGCGATTAAGCCGAACGGCTATGATGCTGCCCTCCAGTTTTCTTACCTCACCGGTTTTCAGCGTAAAACTGAGATTCACATTCTGACCAAGCAACGGTCGAAGGTTCTCCTTTTTAAGGCTCGTCGCACAACAGGAGACACCTCCCCGTGAAACGTTAATACAAGGCAGCAGGTAGTCGAGCCCCAGAGACTGCCCCTCGGAATTGAGGAATGAAATTTCCACAGAACCATTCATCAGAAAACGCTCGTGGATGCGCCGGTTAACGGTGGGGACAACGAGGTATTCGCTCTCAAAGCGGTCACAGAACCGCTTTAGCTTGTACTCCAGCCCGGGGAAGGTCTTGCGCCAGTTGAATATGTTGTCGTAGTGTAGAATAGAAATATCCACCGATCCAATGGCCTCGGCGGAAAGCGTCCAGACGGAGACATCAAAAAAGACCTCAAGGCCAAAGACCTTACCAGGCCCGAGAACCTTCACCACTTCGTCGTGGTCTTCATGCACATAAAAAAAGCGCACCCGGCCGGAGTTGATAAAGAAGAGGGCACTGGCCTGATCCCCCTGAGATACCACTGTTTCACCCATCTCGTATTTACAATGGTTGAACCTGCCGAAGATTTCGTCAACCTCCTCTGAGGAGAGCCCTTCGTAGAGATCACCCCAGACATCAAGATGACTGGTGAGAACCGAGCGCCGACGCTCCTCTCTGATCATGTCATCAGCCTTCATGATAAAGGCAACAGCGGTATTATTAATACGCATAATCCACTGTCTCAAGCGTTCTGCCTGGGTAAAACGGCCGCTGTGCAGCACCTGACCGAGAAGTTCAAGAATCAGGCGCATGGCCTCCTCTCTCCGGCCTCCGTCCAGCACCTTATGTATGGTCTGTTCAAGGGGCAGCCCGGTGATCATCAGCTGTGGCAACTTCCCCTGTCTGCCCAGACGCTCTGCACGGGCTGCCTGTCTCATGGCTTTTTTGCTAATCTGCCGGGCAATGGTGCGCTGATTTTTGATTGTCCTTACGTCTCGCTGGAGCTGACGAACTCCCTTCCCGACCTCCTTCCACACCGTGGAGGGAAAGATCTTCCATGCCTTGAGCTGGCGACTCTCAAACAGTTTATTGAGGATGTCGAGCGCTTCCTGACAGTTGCATCGACTCAGGGTCTCTACAACAGCGAGAAGAATAGCCTCACGGTATTCCTCTCTGATAGAACCGAAACCTTCAAGCAGCTCGCCCATCTTCAGTGCCACCTCGCGGTTTCCCTTCTCCCCGAGGGCCTTGATCAGCATGAGTTGTACCGTTTCCGTACTGTGATCCATCGCCCTGATGAAAAGCGCGCGGCGATGGCGGCGTCCGAGAGTGCTGAGGGTAAGAAATGCCTCCCGCTGCACACGCAGATCAGTGTGACTGAAACACGGCATAACGTCGTCGACATTGGCTTCAGAGCCGACCTGAGCAAGCAGTTTGAGCAGATTGCGTTTGGCGAACCACGGCATATGTGCCGACATTCGTTCGTGAATATATGGAGAGAGACCGGCACCAAAACGAACGCCGAGTTTGACGAGGCGGTTGCGCTTCCCCCCGTCCTCCATCTGCATGATGGTCTCGACAAGGTAGCGAAGGGCTATCGGTCCCTGCAGAAGCAGGCGGCTCCCCTCCTTCTCCCCGTCAACAGAGTTGAGATAGAGACCCAGCAGTTTGTCGAGCTGACCGGAATTCAGCATCTCATTTTGAATATTGTCAACACTCTCCCGCAGGGCAACACTGTGTTGCAATTTGCCAGCACGAACGTTGAAGAGGACCGCGAGCAGGAAATCACCAGCTGCAGTGCGCTCACTGGCCCCCCAGTGTGAATACATCATGCGGCAGAGCAGGCGTATAACACCGGCAAATAAGTCGGGTTCGGTTATTTCCGCAAGCAGAGGTCCAGAGAGCTCTTCGCCGGTGCGAACCAGCAGTTTGTCGTCACAATTCCCCTCTTTCCCTTTTTCTTCGCTATCCAGCAGCAACTCCCCGAGAGCAACGAGGGACTGCACCTGCCGGGTCCTGCAGGTCTGCGCCTTGCCAGAGTCTGCGTCGATGGTCCTGCACAACTCTTCCAGCAGAACCATGGCAGCCCCGGTCTGGCCACCTCTGCCCAGCTTGCTGATGGCAAGCGGCAGATACAGCAGCATCTCTTCGCTGGCCAGAACATTTTTCTCTCCGGAGAGAATACGCTTCACTCCAGCCTCAATACGCTTCTGCCGGCGAGCCTTCTCACCACTCAAGAGCAGACGTTGAGCCTTCTCCGAGGCAAGGAAACGCCTGCCGCTATCAGTGCCAAGCAGCGTTTTCAGTGACTGTTCAAGATGCACTCCTCGACCGGGGACAACGCTCTCCAGTTTTGCTGCACTTTTACGATAGAAGTGTACCACTTCACCGATGCGCTCTCTGTTCATTTTCTGAAGGAGAGTACTGTATATCTCGCCGCCGATTCTACTGGAGAAATTCTGGGCGAGAAGAACGGCAAGGGCCTCCTTTTGAAGGTGTTTTGAGCAGTATTCGCTGTATTTATCAATAATAGAGACCCGATTTCCCCCTGCAAGACAACCGTCGAGACGTTCCAGTAATGCAGAAAACTCCGGGGTGGCGGTAATACGTTTCGCCTGGAAAACCATCTGCAACACCTGCGCAGTAGAAGCACGGAGCAGATCGATCACGAAATTGGTGCTGGCAAGGCGTTTGTTGAGATTTTTCTCCAGCAGCTGTCGCTTGTCCCGGCCCAGGGCACAATCTATAAGATCAGGCCGGATGGTCGAAGTCACCTGACCTTCGCAGAGGCGGATCCCCCGGCTGCCTGCGGTGTCGGTGGAGGGAAAGAAACGAATCAGACCAAGGGTAAGGATGAATTTCTCCCCCCCGCCGCTGTTTTCGATCAACGAACGGGAGGCTGACATAACGGTAAGAATCTGTTCAAAAGCGAAAGGGTCAAGGCTGGAATCCAGTACCAGCTGGTCTTTGCCCAGCAGATCAAGCTGACGGAAGACAACGAGGTTGGAAAAGGCAGAGAGCACCTCTTCGGTGAGAAGCAGGCCGTTCAGACAGGGCTTGCCGTCAAAAAGAGAAAACGCCAGCCGACAGTCTTCACTGAGAATATCCATCAATCCTTTAAAGGCCCGCTCCCCCGCCGTACTGATCTGCGGTGTCCCGGGGGGATAGAGGCGCCTCGTGGTAATAGCATTATTCAATAACTTTAAGGCGTTGAGACATCTGCCCTGCACGTCTGCCTGTCTCATTTTTATCTCCGTTAATCCTAAAACAAGCGAAGAGTTTCTCTACCCGGGGTTTATGCTAATAAACTTGATTATATCTCTAATAATATCATCAGAATATAACCGAATACGCTCTGTGTTTCCAGTACAGATATCAGGGAAATACCTGTTTTTTGAAAAATCCCTCCACGGTCTCTGTCAACAGCCAATAACCAGGCATTATTCAACCCTTCCCACCAGCACTCACAGCCCCGAGACGAACCAGCGCCGCCATCAGTTCCGCCAGCGGCATCCCCACCACATTAGAATAGGATCCCGCAATTTCCTGCACCAGGGCAACTCCACGATATTGAATCCCGTAGGCTCCGGCTTTATCGAGAGGTTCACCGGTAGCGACATAGGCCCGGGCAACACTCTCTGGGAAATTTGTGAAAGTAACCGCGGTGCGGCAAAAATCATTCTCAGATATGCCGCGCTCAAGATTGAGAATCGACCATGCCGAAAGCACCACATGCCGCCGTCCAGAGAGACGCATCAGCATCTCCACTGCATGCTCTTCATTCTCTGGTTTGCCGAGCACATCATCATCAAGGCAAACGATAGTATCGCCGCTCACCACCCAGCTGTCCGAGTGTCCCGTTGCCACGGCCCCGCCCTTCTCACCAGCCAGTCGGCAAACATAGGATTCCGGGGCCTCGCCCGGCCAGCGTGATTCATCGATATCAGCACTCTCCACTGTATAATCCAGTCCCATCCAGCGCATGAATTCCTGACGCCGCGGGGAGCCGGACGCCAGAATAAACGGCCCGTTGTTATGATACATTCCTGCCATGAAAATCTCCTGTTGAATTTCTGCTGTGCAGATTTTACACTTGCAATATATTTGAGAAAACAGCGATCCGTGAACAAATACTACCCCTGAAAAACTGGAGCCCCAATGCCCCCTGTTGAAATAGCCTATATTCTTTTTTGCTTTTTTACCGCCTCCTTCGTCAAGGGGCTCACCGGAATGGGTTTTGCCATCACCAGCCTCGCCCTGCTGGCCCTCGTTTTTGATCCAAAAGCAGCCATCCCGCTGATCCTGCTGCCTGCCTTCTGTGCCAACCTGATGGTAGTCCTGACCACCGGGCATTTCCGTTCCACGCTCAAACGCTTCCACCTTTACTATATTGCCACTATCCCTGGGTTGATACTTGGCGTATGGCTGCTCACAAAGGTAAGCGTCAGCACCAGCCGTACTGCTCTCGGAATTATTCTGCTGTTCTATGCCCTCTCCGCTCTCCTCCACTTCGACCGTTACCCCTGCAGGGAAAACAGGCGCTGCGCCGCTGTTACCGGTCTACTTACTGGAACGATCAACGGTCTTACCGGTTGTCAGGTCATGCCGCTGCTCCCCTGGCTGCTCTCCCTTAAGTTAAAAAAGGACGAACTGGTTCAGGCGCTCAATATCTCTTTCACCCTCGGCATAATCACGATGTTCATCCTGCTCCGGAGCAACGGACTGCTCGGCACACAGCAGCTTCTTCTCTCCCTGGTCGGGGTGGCTGTTTCCGTGACAGGGGTGGCAGCGGGGACAAAAGTCCGCGCCCGCCTCGACGAAGAACTCTTCCGCAAACTGATTCTTCTCTTTCTCCTCTTTCTCAGTATAATGATTCTCTTCTTCCACCACTGAGGCTCGCTTCGTCAGCAATTTTGTAAGGAATTTTCGATTATCTTCTGATATTCTATGCGCGAGAACAAAGCAGTAATATATTCTCCGCGCTGGAGGCCTCACCCTCCTCAAATCACCCCCCGACAGAATTGCTGTTACCCGCTTCTGGCTGGCCCTTTTCTGCAGCCTGCTCCAACAAGACTTTTTCCTCCGGAAAGCTCCCGCCGCGACTGCCTGCTCACCGGGACTCTGCGGCAGGTCAACCCGCGACATCTCCCCCCGCTTTAACCTGTTCACCCTCTCCGGACATGATGAGGTTGTGAAGTATCACGAAAGGGAGGCAGTCGAGGTGGACGGTCACATGTTGCGCCTGCACCGCGCGCGCCGAGCCCCTCTGTCTACGTTGCCAGCCTTATCTGTTTTACCAGCATCAGCATCATCGCTTTCAGCTTAATCTTCGCCGATTGCAAAGCGGAGAAGAGTGACACCTCCATAAAGCCGGGGACACTCCTCTTTCTTTTTACGGGGGGATGAGCTGATCATACTTGCTCTGGGAATGCACGCGACCTGGCTGATCGTGCGCAGTGAAATGCACGGGCGGGATATGATGGCCAGCGGCGTACCGGAGGTCGCAGCGCAGCCTGGCGGCAGTGCGCTGGTATCTCTCGCGGCGGGCCTTTTTATCTGCAGGCGTGGAGTGAAGGTATTACGGGGATGGTAAAAGAGGAAGGAGATGCAGTCCGGTCACGGCAGGCGGGGATGCCTGGTATCCGGACTGCGCTGCAGCTCAACCGCAAATGGCAAAACCGCCGTCAACGATCAGCACCTGACCCTGCACCATGGTGGAGAGTCCACTGGAGAGGAAGAGGGCCATGTCAGCCACATCTTCGGGGGTGGTGAGACGTCCCATGGGGGTCTTCTCAAGAGAGATTCCAATAATCTGGTCGCGGTTGGGAAAGTGTTTGAGGGCATCGGTATCCACAACTCCGGCGGAGATGGTGTTGACATTGATTCCCTTTGGTCCCAGTTCCACGGCGAGGTGGCGCACCAGCGATTCCAGTGCTGCCTTTGAGGCACCCACCACGGTGTAGTTTTCGATACCGCGAATAGCACCAAGGCTGGAGATTGCCATGATACGTGTCCCTTTCGCCATCAGTGGCATGCCCTGCTGCACGAGGGTAAGCAGGGCCCGGGCGTTGGTCTCCATTGCCCAGTCCCAGTGGTGTTCAGTAACTGCCAGCGCCGGGCGCTGTACTCCAGAGGCTGCATTACTGACAAGTATATCCACCTTGCCAAAACGCTCTTTAATCTCGGCGAACATATTTTCGACGCTGGTGGTCTCGGCGACGTTGGCCCGAACCACAAGACACTGACGACCAAGTTTCTCCACCTGCTCCGCCACTGCTTCGGCATCTTTTTTGTGGCGTACATAGTTGACCACAACATCGGCTCCGTTCTCTGCAAGACGCAGTGCCACGGCCTTGCCAATCCCTCTCGAACCACCAGTGATTAAAGCGGTTTTTCCTTTCAAATCAATCATATCAAATCCCTGTCTTGCGGGGTACAAAGATCCTGCCCCTTTCATAGAAGACTCTTCCGGGAACCTGGAATAACCAGTCTTTCGACCATCTTCTTCGTTGCAGTCAGAAATTTATCCTCGCAATATCATATAGATGCCTGCGGTAAAGTTCTCCCTGCGCCTTGAATATGAACGAAATACAAGATTATTCAAGGAACCCTTCTATCCAACGAGCCTGTTTGTCCCAATTGCAAAAAAGCCAGTAATTATAACAGAATTCAATTTAATTCCCACCCATGATTAAAAATAAACGGCATTATGCTCTCTTGAATGGATTTCTTTTCGCTTACAGATGCCGAAACGGCTCTTTAAAAAGCCTTCGTCCCATCCCCCCCAGGTAGCGCAAGATACTGAAACGAACCGGATTGAGCTGTGCCGGGGTTGCAAAGTATGGCAAGAGAAATTCATCCGGCTTTTTCAAAGGAAAATTGAGTTCGGCGACATCCCATCCCGGGCATGCCAGTTCCCTGGCAACCTGCCATAGCGGAGAGGCCTCCCGATTCACCTTGAGCAGTGACAACACTGCGCTGTCGAGGGCCACCGGAGAGAGAGAGGCACCCACCACGCCGAGGGGCAGCGGCTCGCCATTCATGGGCCCGGAGCGATGCATGGCAACGATGCCGTCGATGAGGTGAAGCTGGTGAGGAAAAAGGAGGTGCAGATCGAAGATGATGCGGGCGAAACGGGCGTGGGCATCGTCTCCGCCCAGTTTCATGTGCAACAGGGATTTATGCGTACCTTTCACAACACCGAAGAGATTTTTCAAGGCCAGGGTGACATACATCTGCTGATGAGCCTTAATCCGTGGCAGACCAACGAGCAGATCACACTCCAGTGCCTCCACTGCTATCGGCAGCGTTACCCCGCAGGCCAGCCTGGTACGCACGGCATGGTGAAACTCAACGAGTTCAACCTCAAGACCGTGCAGGGCCTCGCTGATGCCGTGACGATCACAGACCCGCTGTGCCGAACCAAAGGCAGGAGAATCCCCCAGAAAGACCTGCGCACCCTGCTCTCGAAGCCAGATCGCCGCGCCAGCTGCGAATTCCGCAGCAGTGGAGGCCAGCGCCGGGCCCGCAGTGCTGATGAGATTGGGTTTGAGGAGAACACGGCTGCCGTGCAGATTGGGAAGCACCAGCGGTGCAGTTAGAGCATCAATGGCTGCGGCGATACGCTCCCTGTCATATTCAGTACAGGCAAGAAAAGAGACGTCGGATGCAAAACGGGACATGAAGGGCTCCGGGCAGGGAAAAAAAATCTATGGAGATACAAAGGAGTGTACTCAAAATAATTCTGCGGTCTGCAAAAAGAAAAACCGGGTCCAGAATGGACCCGGTTTTTCCAGGAGAAAAGAGAGAAGAGATAAAGCATAATGTTTAATGCACTCCCCGTGCCAGTTTTAATACTAATGCAGTATAAAATGGGCAAACACCTGCCCGACAAGGCTTTCCAGTCAATTACAGGCAAGATTCTCTCTTCGGGAAAAGGCCTCTTTTCCGCAATTCCGTACAATTTTTTCAACTTTTAGCCAGATATAAGTACAAATCCAATCTAAGGAAAAACCATTTACTGTTCTGGCGAAATAATTCCGTACAATTTTTTTTACGACTTCTATATAACAGTTTAAAAGCTGATATAAAATACAATATAAAAGACAACACGCTGCTTTTTCCACTGTTTTACCTGAAAAAATCACATCCATGCAGCTTGTGTACAAAGAAAAGACATTCCTCTGCGAGACACTGCTCAGGGCTCCCTTCAAACTCCGCCAGCCACCTCTCCAGCATAACAAATCTCTCCCTCCGTCTCCAGCAGCACCACTCGATTCCACCCCTGCAATCCGCCATCATGCTCAGCAAGCACACAGAGTACCGGCTGATGCAGGGCGTTCTCATTACCAAGGATATAACTCAGTTGAGGTGAGATCCTCACAAAGAATGCCTTACGGAAGAAACGCCCCCGTCCCCGAGAGTCATAGAGTCCGTCGATCTCCTCCGCTGCGCTCCGCTGACAGAAACTGCGGGTCTCAACAGGCGTCTCTCCCGTTTCGGCAAGGCATTCCGGCAAAAAACGGTGTCCGCAACGCAGCCAGTCAAAGAGCAACAGTTCGCGCAGCAGCGCTTCATCTGCCCGCCCGGCAAAGAGTTGCAACAGCTGTTCGCACATCAGTTCATGGGTGGCAGCAAGAGAGAAGAAGCCTTCTTTCCTGCAAATCTCCAGCAACCGCTCGAAAAAGAGGTAGATGTCCTCTCCGGTCCGCCTCAACCAGCTCCACAGGGCACTGAAACAGCGATTGTTCATAAATTTCTCCACCAGCTCGGAATACCAGTAGAGACTGGCAAGTTCCTCCGCCGACAGCCAGCGGGTACGGAGGACAGCATAGGGGGTCTCCGCCGTACAGACCATACCGTATTCCACCGCCCGCCGCGCCATTTCGGTATCCGGCAGCACCTTCAGCAGTCCCATTTGTATATAGTGCCCCCCCATGGTAAAGACGTCACGAAAA
>JALNVI010000080.1 GCA_023231425.1 Desulforhopalus sp.
ACTCCAGGTAAGCGATAGACTCCGTGATCAATCATACCTGTAATAAATTTCCTCCTGTGCCTCGAATATGAACAAAATACAAGCTGTTTCAAGCTGTTCAGAAGATTGCCGATCCCCGCGACATCGCACCAGCCATGGGGCTGAGCTTTACTCTTAACCACATCGCTGCTGGAGTAATTCCCGCCGCAGAGAGCATGCTGGATGGTAAACTGCAGCCTTGTCTTTCTCGGCGGAGCCCTCCCTGCCGTCTGTTCTCTTACCACCGTGCAGATAATAAGCAGGCAGCTGAAAACAGGCCCCGGACAACAGGGGACTGAAGGATTTCTCGAAATTGCCAGCAGCGGCTTTGTGCTGTATTATCGTCGAGTAATCCCATTGCAGCATTTCAGTCTTTGTCACAGGAACGTCAGGAATTATTAACCTGCCGGGAAATCAGATCAACGCCAGGTAATACTAACTCACTGATAGCAGGTCACTAAACTTTATTTAAAACTTGTAATCTTAAACTTCAATGCCCGTCGGGTTAATAACATGAAAAGATCAAATATTGTCCTCATCGGGATGCCAGGCTCCGGCAAAAGCACCGTTGGCGTACTCCTGGCAAAACTGCTCGTCATGCGATTCATCGACACCGATATTCTCATTCAGAATCACTGCGGCCGCACACTGCAGGATATTGTTGACAATGAAGGCCACATGTATTTGCGCCAGGTGGAGGAAAAGGTCATTCTCGAGGTGAAGTTGAACCACCACGTCATCGCCACCGGGGGTTCCGTGCCCTACAGCGAAAAGGGGATGGGGCATCTGTTGGAGAATGGCATTGTTGTCTTCCTTGAAACAGACATGGCCACCCTGCGTGCCCGAGTGCATAATTACGACAGCCGAGGTATCGCCAGACGCCCTGATCAGAGCATCGAAGACCTCTTTGTCGAACGCGCCACCCTCTACAAAAAATACGCCGAAATTACGGTAGACTGCAGACACTGCAATCAGGATGAAGCTGCCGAAGAGATCGCCCGTCGTGCCGTTGCTTTTTTTCCCAGGGAAAAATAATGCCTCTTACTGACGATTCAAAACGTTTCCAGCGTGAATTGAAAACCATGCGGGCAATTATTTCGCTTTACTGTCGTCGGGAACACGGTGGTAGAGAACTCTGCTCCAACTGCCAGGAATTACTCAATTATGCGGAAAAGCGCCTGAGGAACTGCATTCATGGCGAGGTCAAACCCGCCTGTCAGAATTGCCAGGTACACTGTTACAGCCGGAGCAGGCGTGAGGAAATGCGTGAGATAATGAGCAAGACAGGACCGAGAATGGCACTGCACCACCCCGGACTCACCCTGCAGCACTTTCTTGACTGCATCGGCAAGGCAGGAAAAAAGAAAATATCCGCACCGTAAAATAGAGGAGCACACCATGAACATACTCATTCCCGGCTCGTCCGGTCTGATCAACAGCACGCAGGCTGAGGCACTCTTTTCCCGCAGCTGCACCGTACAGGCGCTGCAGAAAACTGGCTGCCACGTCTTCAATACCGATCTGACAACAGTTCTGCAATGCTGCATATCGCAGCTGCCGAAAGCTGAGTAACATGGAACTTTCCGTCAGCACATGCATTTTTATTCTCTGTTTTGGCCTCTTCACGGCCGGAGCCCTGCGCGCCGGCCGCACCATAAAAAGCAGTCGTGATTTTTCCGTTGCTGGCCGCGCCCTCAATTCCACTCAGGTCTCCTGGGTCATTATGGGGGCCATTATCGGCGGCGTATCCACCATCGGGACCGTGCAAACCGCCTACGATGTGGGCATTGCAGCATGGATCTTCACCCTCGGCAGCGGCCTCTCCTGCCTGTTGCTCGGCCTGCTCTTTGCCACAGCCCTGCGCCGCGAAGAAGTCACCACGGTATCGGAATTTCTCGGCCACTATTTCGGTCGAAACTTCCAGTATTACAGCAGCACTTTCAATTCTCTTGGCATGTATATCCATGTTATTGCACAATATCTTGCGTCCATGGCCATCCTCCAGTCCGCACTGGGGATGTCGCAGCCTTGCGCATTGGCAACAGCAACTCTATTGATGGGATTATTCGTGATCTTCGGGGGAATGGCGGGGGCAGGTGTGGTGGGCAAAATAAAGTTTTACATGCTCTACGCCATCATGATCAGCGCAGCAGCCATTGCGCTGTCACGGAGTGGCGGCATCTCCGGTATCATCAGCGCATTGCCAGCAGAATCAGAGCATCTTAACATCTTCGCCATGGGGACCTCACGCACCCTGCTCGACCTCGCTGCCATGGTGGCAGGGGTCCTCTCTACCCAGATCTACCTGCAGGCAATCTTCTCGGCGAAGAGTGTGAGGGAGGCGAGAAACGGCGCATTGCTCAGCGCGGCGGTCATTCCTCCCATCGGTCTGCTCGGGATCATCATTGGTCTCTACCTTAAGGGGGCATATCCCGAACTGGCGGGGAGCAGCGCCGAAGCGCTGCCTTTCTTTTTTAAAATTGCATTCCCGGAACCAATAGCCGCGCTCTGCGCTGCCGGACTGCTGCTGGTCGTTCTCGGCACCGGATCCGGACTCATACTTGGTGTCTCCACCAACATCTATGTCGATGTAATCCTCAAAAGCCGCAACCAGGTCACCGGCTCCCTGAGAGGAGTACGCATTTGTGCCCTCACCGTACTTCTCAGTTCAGCCGGAATTGTGTTGCTTGGTGGTAAATCTGCTATTCTGCAGTGGAGTTATCTCTCCATGGGATTACGCGGTTCAGCGGTATTTGCAGGGCTCTGTATTGCGGTATTTTTGAGGAAGATCGCAGGCACGCTCCTTGTCAGGGCAGTGCTCTATCTGCTGCCTGTAATCTATCTACTGCTTGCAGTCCCCTCTACTGGACAGTAAAGGGTTTCAGAAAGCCGAACTCCACATTGTAGAGGTTTTCTCGAAGTTTTTCTCTGCCAGCTTCTCCCGCAGTAAACAATTCACGAGGATTGACCAGTCTATACCCTTTTGTCGGGCATACTCATCCAGTGTCTCTGCAATATCTCTTTCAAGATAGACAGGCCGCTCAAGTTGACACGGGGGGTAGCAGTAATGTTGCTCGGGGGAAATCAAAACGTCTTCATGCAACTGAACAGATTGAGCAGCTTGAACATTATCAGATTCTTTTTTCATAATTCCCTCCATTATAGAATTTTCGATCGCACCACTCGATAGAACTGCCTTATATTTGTAATACTTCTCCTCCGCTTTACCACTAAAAGTAATGAAGAAACAGAAAGATAGCAATAAAAAATTTCATTTGGAAAGAAGGGGAAATAACGTAATATATTGATAACACGTCGGATAATGCAGAAGTTAAAGGCTTGAATTCGTATAAGAACCCCATAGCATCTACAGGCAGCTGAAAAGAAATGTATCTTTGAAAAGATATAACTAAGATGTATTCTTGGAAAATTTATTAACCGCTTTATAAAGGTTATAAACAAACTGCCACCACCTGAATCTTACAGAAAGAAAGAGAGAAGATGGGGTTTTGTGAATAGCCACGATTTCAGAAAATGTTTTGAACGGACTGAGGTCATAAGAAGCATCCACAGGGAACGTGTTGTTCTTATTACTTAAATTCAGCAAGGCCTTTACAGGGGGACATAAAAATGGACGAAATTTTATCAAAGATAAGAGAAAAAGACTCTGATCAGAAAGAGTTTCAACAGGCAGTTGAAAAGGTGGTCACAACCATAAAACCGATATTTGATCGTAAACCGGAGTATAGACGGCAGGCGATTATGGAACGTATCACCGAGCCCGAGCGGGTACTTATTTTTCGGGTTCCGTGGATGGATGACAGTGGCGCAGTAAGAATAAATCGCGGTTTTCGGATTCAGATGAATTCTGCCATTGGACCTTATAAAGGGGGCCTGCGTTTTCATCCAACGGTGAACCTTGGCCTCCTGAAATGCCTTGCGTTTGAACAGGTTTTGAAAAATGCGCTTACTACATTGCCGATGGGCGGAGGAAAGGGCGGTTCGGATTTTGATCCCAGAGGGAAGTCTGATAATGAAGTGATGCGGTTCTGTCAGTCCTTCATGACAGAGTTGTATTCCCATATCGGCGCTGATACTGATGTTCCCGCTGGAGATATAGGTGTTGGCGGAAGGGAAATTGGTTACCTTTTTGGCATGTACAAAAAGCTGACCCGAACTTTTTCCGGAGTTCTGACCGGCAAAAATCTGGGGTGGGGTGGCTCACTCATACGCCCGCAGGCAACCGGTTACGGCTGTGTCTATTTTGCCGCCGAGATGCTGGGGACAAGACGCCAGGCGCTGGAAGGGAAAAGCTGTCTCGTTTCCGGTTCCGGCAATGTCGCGCAATACACAGTAGAAAAATTGAATCAAATGGGCGCGAAGGTGCTTACCCTCTCTGATTCCTCTGGTTATATCTATGATGAAACGGGAATTGATGCAAAAAAAATGAAGTACATCATGGAGCTGAAGAACAAACAGCGCGGGCGGATTAGCGAGTATGCAGAACACTATAAAGAGGCACAATACATACCAGTTGCCCCAAACCGGACACATAACCCTCTGTGGGCGCACAAAGCAGATTGCGCCTTTCCTTCAGCGACGCAGAATGAGATTAACGGAATTGATGCCGCCAACCTGGTACGCGGCGGAGTGAAACTCGTCTGCGAAGGGGCGAACATGCCAACCACTCTTGAGGGCGCGGATATCTTTCTGGATGCGGGATTACTCTATGGGCCGGCAAAAGCGGCAAATGCCGGTGGTGTCGCTGTTTCCGGACTTGAAATGTCGCAGAATTCCATTCGCATGGGATGGCCTGCACAGAAAGTGGATGAAGTACTTCATGAGATAATGAAGACTATTCATAAAACATCCCTTGCCGCAGCTGACGAATATGGCGTCAGTGGAAACTATGTCGCAGGGGCAAATATCGCCAGTTTTGTCAAGGTAGCGGATGCAATGCTTGATCAGGGTCTCGTGTGAAGATGGGCGAAAGACTGATTATTCAAGGGACCCTGATCTCTATTACGAAACATAACCACAGTGAGCATTTACACTGGTTGAGATCTTGAGGATGTATCCGGTTAAGCTGGGAAAAGGTTAACCGGATTTTTACAAAAAGTTTAGAGCTAACCTGCCTGTCTTCCACCTTTTATTTATAATCTGCTTTTTTTCGCATGTTTCGCATGTTTCGCTGGTAAAAAAAAACTTTTGTCGTCCCGCTTTTCACGAAACAAGCAAGAGCAATTCAAGGATCCCTTGAATTATTCCACAGTAACACACTTCGCGAGGTTTCTTGGCTGGTCCACATCGCAGCCACGGCGGGCAGCAATTTCATAGGCGAGCAACTGCGCCGGGATTGTGTAGATGATGGGATTTATAATCTCAGCAACCTCGGGCAGGTAGAGGACGTTATCGGAGAGAGAACTGAGGGAATCATCCCCGGCAGTGCCGATGAGAATGAGGCGTCCCTGCCGCGCTTTAATCTCTTCCACATTGGAAATAGACTTCTGATACACCGCATCCTGCGGAAGCAGCGCCACCACAGGCATATCTCGATCAATCAGGGAGAGGGGACCGTGTTTGAATTCCCCGGAGGCGTAGCCCTCAGCGTGAATATAGGAGATCTCTTTCAGTTTTAAAGCACCTTCGAGGGCGATGGGAAAATTCACCCCGCGACCGACGAAGAGAAAATCGCGTGCGTCATAAAAAGATTCAATTAACACCTTAATTTCCTCCTGCAGGCGGGGCAGAATATCTTCTACCACCCCTGCGGAAGCAATCAGACTCTTGCCAAAGGAAGTGATCTCCTCAGGAGAAAGAGTTTTCTTCTCCTGCCCCAGATAGAGGGTGAAGAGGAGGAGAGCCGCCAGCTGAGAGATAAATGCCTTGGTGGAAGCGACACCTATTTCTGGCCCGGCGTGGGTGTAGAGAGTGCCGTCGGCCTCACGGGTCATGGTAGAGCCAACCACATTACAAATGGTGAGTATTTTAGACCCCAGCTTTTTGGCGGCACGAATTCCAGCGAGAGTGTCGGCGGTCTCCCCGGACTGGGAGATGGCGATGGTGAGAGAGTGTTCATTCAGCAGCAGGTGGCGATAGCGAAACTCAGAGGCGATATCCACCTCCACCGAGATCCCCGCATACTTTTCAATCCAGTATTTCGCTACAAGCGCAGCGTGCCAGGAGGTCCCACAGGCAACGATGACAATACGGTCTATCTTCTCCAGGTCCCCGCTGCTGAGGTTAATCTCCGGCAGGTTGACCGTGCCGTGTTCGAGGTCGAGGCGACCGCTTACTGTATTAATGATCGACTGCGGCTGCTCATAGATCTCCTTGAGCATGAAATGTTTATAACCTGCCTTCTCGGCCATGGAGGCATTCCAGTCTATCTTCTGCACCTCCTTGTCAATCTCAGTACCCGTCTCAAGGGAGTAAACCTTGCGCTCCGTGGCAGTGAGCACTGCCATCTCCATATCTTCAAGGAAGATAACCTCATTGGTGTAGGGCAGGAGCGCGGGAATATCAGAGGCAAGAAAGGTCCCCTGCCCATCGCTGACACCCAATACCAGCGGACTCTGATTGCGCACGGCAATGAGCGTATCGGGCTGTTTCGCCCAGAGGATACCGGTGGCAAAGGAGCCTTCAAGACGTTTCACCGCCTTTTTCACGGCGGCAACCAGGTCATTTTCAAGATACTCTTCAATGAGGTGGGCAATCACCTCCGTATCGGTTTCTGAGGTAAAGGTGTGACCTTTGGCTTTCAGCTCGTCGCGCAGGGAGTGGTAGTTCTCAATAATACCGTTGTGAACTACTACCAGCTCACCGGTACAATCGCTGTGGGGATGGGCATTTTCCGTAGTGGGTGCACCGTGGGTAGCCCAGCGGGTATGACCGAGACCGATATGGGAATCAGCGATGATGGCGTCACCAATGATCGCCTCCAGTTCAGCCAGTTTTCCTTTCGCCCGGTGTTTGACCAGTTTGCCATCCTCAAGATAGACAATACCGGCAGAGTCGTATCCACGATATTCCAGACGGCGCAATCCCTCAATCAACACAGGTACAACCCGTTTTGGTCCGCAATAACCAACTATTCCACACATATTCCATCTCCGCAGATATAAAGAAACCTTCCCGCAATTTACATACAGGAAGGCTGGACATAAACGCCTGAACTTGAAATACCCTGAAATTAATTGCTTACCGGCTCACCAAAGGGGTTGAGTCGGCTGGAGGCAGTAACATCAACGGTAACGTAGAGGGTAACAATGCTCTTACCAAACAAGCCTTTTTTGAGCACAACGAGGCATGTACGATTCGGCTTACTGAAGGCCAGCATGGTATTCTCATAGCTTGCTTCCCCAACCAGTTTCCATTTGTGGTTTCGCATGGAAGCGAGGACGTAGTCACGCAAAGATTCCACATCGACCCGGCCGGAGTATTGATGAATCCCGCCCTGGAAAGAGTCGGTGGAGAGACCCATGCTGTTTTTCGGCACGGCTTTCATTTCGATGGGAAGTTCAATATCGGGATAGTTTTCAACCACGGTAGCCACGGTGTCCGGACTGTCGAGGTCACTGGAAGAGCCCCCCGACCCCGAACTCTGCATACAGCCGGTGAGGCAGAAGAGCGTGGCACCGATAAGAGCCGCTTTCTTGCTGAGAGAGACAAAATCCATTTTAAAACTCCTTTGATAGATGTTATTGTAGGTGAAATTGTGTATGTTCAACAGCCTATTATTGGAGAAAAGCAGCAACAACGCAACAAGAAAGCGTTTCTTCTCCATATTTTTTAACCTCTGGATTCCATGGATATCAAACCCGTTTTCATTCGCACATTGCCTATCCGCCTCGGGCAGTTTCTTAAATTTGCCGATGCCGTTCAGGATGGCTTTGAGGCAAGGATTCGCATCACCGAAGGTGAAGTGAAGGTAAACGGCGAACTTGAGTTACGCCGCGGTCACCAGCTTGCCGATGGAGATGTGGTTGAGTATGCCAATCTGTTTCTGCAGGTCAAGCTGCAGGAAACACACTGAAACGGTTCCGTTACAGAGCATTTCGTTTCTACCTTTTTCTCAAAGGCTGCGAATAAACTCGATCAGCGTCCGGGTACCGATGCCACTGGGTCCTTTAGGAACGTAGGATTTCTCGGTGAAATCCCACGCGGTACCGGCAATATCGAGATGGGCCCAGGGTGTCTTCCCGATAAATTTGTGCAGATACTCGGCGGCGGTGATAGTTCCCGCCGGACGACCGCCGGTATTCTTAATGTCTGCCACCCTCGATTCGATCTGTTTTTCATACTCTTTTCCCAGCGGCAGACGCCATTGCGGTTCCCCCACCCTGGCCCCAGCCGCAATCAGGGCGTTGCAGAGGTCGTCATCGTTACTGAGGATACCGGTAAGATGGTGACCGAGGCCGATTATCACCGCACCAGTAAGGGTAGCGAGGTCGATAACGCAGTCCGGCTCGAACTGGGCAATACCGTAGGCAAGGGCATCAGCGAGAATTAGCCGTCCTTCGGCGTCGGTATTCTCAATTTCAGAGGTAATTCCGCCGTAATGGGTGATAATATCCCCCGGCTTGAGCGCCCCGCCGCCAGCCATGTTATCGGTGGAGGGAACGAGACCGATCACCCGCACACCGGGTTTCTCGACGGCGATGGCATCCAGAGCTGAGAGAACAGCCGCCCCACCGCACATGTCATATTTCATATCCTCCATACCAGCGCCAGGCTTCAGCGAAACCCCGCCAGAGTCAAAGGTTATCCCCTTTCCCACCAGCATCACAGTCTTGCTGTATTTCTCCGGGCAGTAATCCACAATAACCAGCTTTGGCGCCTCATGAGACCCCTGATTCACCCCGAGAATTCCACCAAGACCAAGCCGTTTCATCGCCGTTTTGTCAAGAACGTTGCAGCTGACATGCTTGCGCCGCGCTACTTTCTTGCCAAAGGTTGCAAAGTCTGAGGGAGTCCATCCATTGCCGGGCTCGTTGGCCATATTACGAGCCGTGTTGGCGGCACGGGCAGCATTTTCTGCGCGGCTGATAGCCTTGCTCAGAGAGGAAGTCTTTTTCTCAGCGAGCAGGTGTACTGTGGCGGGAATGATTTCCTTCTTCTCTTTGTTTTTCTCATTTTTATATTTGGTGAAGCGGTAAAGACCAAGGAGCAGCCCCTCTAAAAGGTGCTCGGCAAAAAAATCACTTTTGAGCCCTTTCACCTGCGGAATCATCACGGCGAGGGTTTTCACTTTTCCAGTTGCACAGGAGGCTGCGATATTGCCACCTGCCAGGCGCAACAGCTCAGCGCAGTTATCCTGATCCTCACGGTCGGCGCTTTTCCCCAGCCCGCCGAAGAGCATTCTCTTTACCGGTGAGGGTTCACCCTGTTCACTTTCAAGGGGATAAAAGAACAGGCTTTCACCCGCTTTTGCCTCAAAATCGCTCAATACCGCCGACGGTATGAGCCGACCCAGCAGGCTGTCGCCGGTCGCATCAAAGCTGACTTTTTCCTTTTTACTCACACCAAATACCGCAAGGAGGTCAGCGTTCTCCCAGCTTCTACGCTCTGCAACTTCCACAATCTCAATTTTCATCTTGTAATCTCCTTACGCAAAACTGTTTTTTCAATATGGAATCTTTCTGGTACTTTGTCTGAAAACGACTTACATTATAAGAACATGTCACCCTTTTTCCAGGAGGACATTGAGGTTCCCGGAAAATACTCCATCTTCTCTCTCACACGCCCCATAAATTAATTCAGGAGGTTGCCCCCCCGTGCTGCACACCCTTGTTATTTCTGTAACCCTTGCCATTATTGTCTCTGCCCTCTGCTCCGTCTGCGAAGCAGTGCTTTATTCCATCAGTTCCAGTCAGGTTGAAATGCTGAAAAAAGAGGGCAACCCGGCCGCAGGGCTGCTCTATGAACTGCGTTCTGATATTGAAGAACCGATTACCGCCATTCTCACCCTGAACACCATCGCCAATACAATCGGCGCGGCCGTGGCCGGAGCAGCAGCAGCCAAATTATTCGGCGAGGGAAACCTCTTTCTCTTCTCAGGCCTCTTTACCTTCTCCATTCTCATATTTTCAGAGATCCTGCCGAAAACCATTGGTGTCACCTACGCCCATGTGCTCGCACCCATTGTCGCATGGCCGATTCGCAGTATGGTGATCATCCTCAAACCAATAGTCTGGCTCTGCCGCCTGCTGATGAAAATTCTGCCACAGCGCAAGGATGAATCCATCAGCTCCGAGGAGCTGCAGACCATCGCCTCGCTCTCACTGGAATCTGGAGATATTGAGGAGAGCGAAGAGCTGGTAATCCGCAACATTCTTGATCTCAAGACAAAAAGCGTGCGTGATGTAATGACCCCGCGTACCGTCACCTTCACCCTTGATGAATCCCTCTCCGTGGCTGACGCCATGGAGATGCTCACCGAACTGAGCAGTCACAGCCGGATCCCGGTCTACATTAAAGAACAGGATAACATAACCGGCCTGATTATGCGCAAGGACGTACTGCAGGCAGCTGCTGAGGACAAGAAGTCCATGCGACTCGCAGAGTTCCGCATCGAGGCACATTTTGTGCCGGAAACCGCGCGGCTTGACACAATTCTGCGTGATTTTTTCGACCGCCATCAACACCTTTTTGTGGTGGTCGATGAGTATGGAACGATGGTGGGCGTCATCTCGCTTGAGGACACCATTGAGGAGATCATGGGCAGAGAGATCATCGACGAAACCGATGAGAACATGGATATGCGAGAATTTGCGAGAGAACGCAAGGAGGAGGAACAGACCTATCTTCCGGAAGAGATTTAACTTTCAGGTCCCTTAAATAACCTGTCTCTCGCCCATCTTCTTCGTTACAGTCAAAAATTTATCCTCCAACAAAGCGAGGAACGA
>JALNVI010000081.1 GCA_023231425.1 Desulforhopalus sp.
GACGTTGCAGAAGCTCATCAGCGAATATCTTTTCGTCTCGATATTCAGGGCATGTGCCGAGTCGCTGGCAAGTGAAAACGCGAGCCGTCTGGCAGCGATGCAACGTGCCGACAATAACATCAGCGAATTACTGGAGGAGCTCAATAGAACATTTCATCATTTACGCCAGAGTACTATTGACGAGGAACTCTTCGACGTTATCTCCGGCTTTGAAGCGTTGAACGGTGAGGTGAACTGATACACAATCACACGTCAAAGGAGGTAAAATGTGAGGTATCGTGTGAGGAACGCAAAAGGAGCGGAAAGAAGAACAAATCAAGACAAACCACAGGAGACCACATGACAAAATTAGACAGCACCACAATGCAGAAGATGGGGATTTGGATTGATCGTAGAGAAGCAGTTTTAGTCTCATTGCAAGACGGGCAGACAACGATTAATCGAATTGAGTCTAACGCCGAAAGCCATTTTCGGCCATCAGGTGGCTGGAAGTCCTCTGGAACGAACGTGGCCCAGTCTGTATCAAAAGAACAAACAGCGGACGAGCGCCGCAAGCACCAGTTTCGCAATTTCTATCAAGAGGTAATAGAGAAGGCTCACAACGCCAGCCTGCTCTATATTTTTGGTCCAGGGGAGGCAAAGGGGGAACTGGTAAAAGAAATTGAGAAAATAAAAGGCCAGCCCGAAAGAATTTCAGCCGTCGAAGTCTGCGACAGCTTAACTGAAAACCAGATAGTCGCTCAGGTGAAATCTTTTTTTGCAGCGTCCTGACGCACCCGCTGCCAGGCTTTCTGAGGATTCTCTGCTTCTTCATGAGAACAGGCAGAGAATCCTCAGATCAGAGGCAAAATTTTTGAAAAGTGATATAATTTTTCGTACAGAGGATCTGCGACAAAGGGACGGCAGTTAGAGGGCTCGAAGAGGTGTCCGCTGCGAAGGAATCAGACAGCCACTGCATTGATTTCTCAAGCAGTGGCTGCTTTTTTTAGAGGTATCAGGTTTTCCCGATTCTGACTCTTTTTTTCTTGTGACGGGAATTCGGGAATGCCTTGATTGCCCTGACCAACGGGGCAGGCGATGTTGGGTGAAAATTTGAGAAGGCAGCTGAATATGGACGACGTTGCCTAAAGGTTTTGTCATGAAAAAACTCGTTATTGTTATCACCCTGATAATTCTGGGAGGAGTCGCTGTCGCAGGAGGATGGTGGTGGTATCAACGTCAGATGGAGCAGTTGCCAGAAGGTATCGTCAAGGTAAACGGTCGTTTTGAGTTGGGACGGATGGATGTTGCCTCCCTTTACCCGGGGCGTATTGAAGCCCTGCCGGTGAGAGAGGGGCAGGAGATAGCGGCAGGGCAGGTGGTCGCCAGACTCTCCTCGGAAGAGACACAGGCTCTGTTTGATGCAGCTCAGGCGGCAAGAGACAGGGTAACTCAGACCGTGAAACGTGCCGAGGCGGAAACTTCGGCCCGGAGAGAACAGCAGCGGCTGGCCGAGCTGGAATTTAAAAACGCCAGAGCACTGCAAAAGGATTCTCTGGTTTCGTCTGTGGAAGTAGAGCGGCGGCAACGGGTCCTTGCTGGAGAAACAGCGGCTGTCAAAGCCTCCCATGCTGCGGAAGCCGAAGGCAGGGCCGCCATACGTGAAGCCGAAGCCCAGGTCCAGCGGATCCGTTCCGTGAAGAAAGATCTGGAAATTCGCGCACCCCGGGCGGGACGCATCGAATATCGTATTGCCGAGTTGGGCAGGGTGATTCCCGCTGGTGGCAAAGTGGTCACAATGCTGGATCCTTCTGATGCCTGCATGAGCCTCTTTTTACCCACATATACTTTGGGACAGGTTCGTATCGGCAGCGATGCCAGAGTTATCCTGGACGGTATAGATGCCGTTTTCCCGGCAAAAGTCAGTTTTATCGCCTCAGAAGCGCAATTCACTCCCAAATATGTAGAAACTGCGGATGAACGTACCAAGATGATGTATCGCGTTAAATTGCAACTGTCGGCTGATATTGCGTTGAAATACAAGGATTTGATCAAGGGAGGGCTTACGGGCAACGGTTATGTACGGCTGACAAACGAGGTCCCCTGGCCGCTGCACCTTAACGAGCACCTGCCGGGAACGGAGGGGCAGAGATGAGTGCATCTCTACAGCCCGAAGCCGCAGCAAAAAGTTTCAGCGTGCACATCGATGGGCTGTCGCATCATTATGGTAAAGTCACTGCTCTGGAGAACATCTCCCTCCAACTGGCGTCTGGCGAAACCATAGGCCTCATTGGACCAGATGGAGTGGGCAAATCGACACTCTTGTCCGTTATTGCCGGCGTCAAAATTATTCAACAGGGGCAGGTGAATGTACTGGGGGGGGATATGGCGGACAAAAGTTTCCGCCAGCAGAATTCGTCGAGGATTGCATTCATGCCTCAGGGGCTGGGCAAGAACCTCTATCCCACTCTTTCCGTGTACGAAAATATTGATTTTTTTGCCAGTCTCTTCGGCCTGCGGGAACGCGAGCGGGGAAAACGCATCAGGCATCTGCTCGATGCCACTGGTCTTGCTCCTTTTCCTGATCGTCCGGCGGGGAAACTCTCCGGGGGAATGAAGCAGAAACTGAGCCTTTGCTGTTCGCTGGTTCATGACCCGGACTTGTTGATTCTTGATGAACCCACCACGGGGGTGGATCCCCTGGCCCGGCGTCAATTCTGGTCGCTGGTGGATTCGATGCGCGCTGATCGGCCTGAGATGTCGGTTATCGTGGCCACAGCCTACATCGAAGAAGCACAGAATTTCAAATATATCATTGCGATGGATAATGGCAAAATCCTCGTCAATGATCTCACCTCCAAAGTATTGGAAGACACGAAAAGCCAAACCCTTGAAGAAGCCTATGTGAAATTGCTGCCCAAAGACAGGAAGGGCAGCGGGACAGGTTTAGAAATTCCACCGTTTGTGCCGGAAAAAGATTCTCCTCCAGCCATAGAGGCGGAGAACCTCACTCGGAAGTTCGGCAATTTCACGGCCGTGGACAAGGTGAATTTTCGTATTGAACGGGGGGAAATTTTCGGTTTTCTCGGCTCCAACGGCTGCGGTAAAAGCACTACAATGAAAATGCTGACCGGTTTATTGGAGGTCACCAGTGGCACGGCCAGACTGCTCGGCCGCCCGATTGACTCCAAAAATATGCGTACACGCATGCGGGTCGGGTATATGTCCCAGTCCTTTTCATTGTATGAAGAGTTAACGGTGCGGCAAAATCTGGTGCTGCATGCGCAGCTTTATCAAATTCCTTCGAAGCAAAGGGAGGATGTGGTCAATGGCGTGTTGAATGATTTTGACTTGAATGAGGTGGCGGACAGCCTTCCCATGCAGGTCTCTTTAGGTATTCGCCAGCGGCTGCAGCTGGCGGCCGCCTGTCTTCACAAGCCAGAAGTACTGATTCTTGATGAACCGACTTCCGGGGTGGACCCGGCGGCCCGGGATATGTTCTGGAGACGTCTTGTCTACCTGTCCCGCGAAGAAAAAGTCACCATCTTCGTTTCTACCCATTTTATGAATGAAGCCGAGCGCTGCGATCGTATATCTTTGATGCATCAAGGCAGGGTCCTGGCGATGGGCACGCCAAAAGAACTACAGGAAAAAGCAGGTTCTCCAACTTTGGAAGAGGCGTTTATCCGCTATCTGGAGAAGGAGGGTGCAAAAGAAAATGATGGTGAAATCAAGACGGCAGGAGCTGTTGAAGAGAGCGCGCCGTCGCTGGCTCCTGTGGAGGGGAAAAGCTCTTCACGAGGGTGGAGACAGTGGTGGAAAATTGTTGGTTCCTTTGCCCGCCGGGAAACCAAAGAATTACTGCGAGATAAAATTCGACTGACTTTCGCCATTGCAGGACCTGTTGTCTTGCTTTTAGTGGCGGCATGGAACGTCTCCTTTGATGTGGCAAACGTGAAATTCACAGTTCTCGACCGCGACCAGAGCGCTTCCAGTCGAGAACTGATCGAACAATTCAGCGGATCGCATTATTTCAACATGCGCCCTCTGATCCATGATACGGATCAGGTTGACACTCTGCTCCGGGGGTCTCGTGTCCGCATGGTGATTGAAATTCCGCCGGATTTCGGCAGGGATCTGCTCGCCGGGCGCCAACCGAAGGTGGCATTTTATATAGACGGCGCGCAGCCCTTCACCGCCGAAAATGTTCGCGGCTTTATCTCCGGGATTTTGTTGCAGTACACTCAAAATTTCATGCGAAGCGTGGGATCTCCTCAGCAGGCAGCCTTACCTGCCTCACTGGAACCGCGTTTTGTCTATAATCAGGAGTTTCGCAGCATCTATGCCATCGCGCCTGGTCTTGTCATGCTGGCCTTGATTCTGATTCCCACCATGTTGACAGCCCTGGGCGTGGTGCGAGAAAAGGAGATTGGCTCCATTATCAATCTTTATGCATCTCCAGCTGGAGTCAGCCAGTATCTCATCGGTAAACAGCTTCCTTATGTGGCTGTGGGCATGGTGAGCTATGTTACCCTGGTGCTGTTGAGCATCTCGGTATTGGGCGTTCCGGTTCGCGGCTCCTTTTTGAGTATGAGTTTTGGAGCGCTGCTTTTTGTCATGGCCGCCACCGCGTTTGGGCTGTTGATTTCCTGCTTCGTTCGCTCACAGGTGGCCGCGATGTTTGCTTCAGCCATTATCTGCCTGATTCCTTCACTTAATTTTTCTGGCCTGCTCTACCCCGTCTCAACGCTGACCGGCTCCAGCATGGTGGTGGGGCTGGGCTTTCCTTCGTCGTGGTATCAACTCATCAGTCTGGGCGCTTTCACAAAAGGGCTGGACTGGCGAAGCTTTCTCCCGATGTATGCGGCGCTGGCTGCTTTTGCCGCGGCCTATTTACTGGCAGCCTGTTTACTTTTGAAAAAGCAGGAGATCTGAGTGTTATGGGTGCCTTGAAACAGCTTGTATTTCGTTCATATTCGAGGCACAGGAGGGAATTTATTGCAGCCATGTTTGATATCTCGACGTCTCGTTCCTCGCTTTGTCGGAGGATAAATTTTGACTGTAATAAAGAAGATGGGCGATTATTCGAGGTACCCTTATGAAACAGTGGTGTTGGAATGTTATTCGTCTGAGCAGAAAGGAATTAAGCAGTCTGCTCACTGACATTATTTTGATGTTTTTCATTGCCTTCACCTTGTCCGCTGCGGTGGTCAGCGTGGCCAAAGGAGTAAAGGCGGAGGTGGACAATGCTTCCGTGGGCATTATCGATAACGATCATTCCACGTTGTCGATGCGTCTTCGAGATGCCATCTTGCCACCGTATTTCAAAACTCCCCAGATAATTTCCCATGACCAGATCGATGGACTGATGGACAAGGGCGCAGTTATCTTTGTCCTCGATATTCCTGCAAATTTTGAGGAAGATCTTCTTGCCGGCAGGCAGCCTGTGGTCCAATTGCTGGTTGATGCCACCGCCATGACGCAGGCCGGGGTAGGGGTCTTCTACTTTCAGCAAATTTTCACCCGGGAAATCATGGGTTTTTTACACATGCAGGGTATTGATTCGATGTTGCCGGTAGAACCGGTCATTCGGATGCTTTATAATCCCAACACAAAGACTGCCTGGTTTACCTCCGTGATGCACATCGTAATAACAATCACGATCCTTGGTATCATCCTCGTGGGAGCAGCCGTTATTCGGGAACGGGAACATGGCACTATTGAACATTTGCTGGTGATGCCCGTACGGGCAAGTGAAATTGCATTTGCAAAAATTCTCACCAACGCTGCTGTTATCCTGGTGGCTTCCCTCTTATCCATTGCCCTGGTGGTTCACCTGGGACTGGGGGTTCCCATCCACGGCTCCAGGTTGCTCTTTGCCGTGGGCACGGCCCTTTTTTTGTTTTCCGTCACTGCTTTGGGAATTTTTTTAGCGACTCTGGCTCCCAACATGCCCCAGTTTGGGCTCCTCGCCTCCATTGTGATTCTGGTCCTGTATCTCCTCTCCGGTGCGGCTACGCCCCTGGAAAGTATGCCGATGGCGATGCAATATATCTCGCAGATATTTCCAACAACTCAGTATGTCGCCCTGGCCCAGAATATTCTGTTCAGGGGAGCTGGTTTTCGTATTGTCTGGCCAGAGTTTGCGGCCATGGGCTTCATGGGGGTAGCTTTTATGATACTGGCTTTGGGAAAATTCCGATCCATGCTGGCCCGGCAGGGATGAAGAAATGAATGTTATGGTACATTTCTTGTCTCTTCCCGATTGCTGGTTTAACCAGACATTTTGGGGAGAGTGGTTCGAGGGGAAGGAAATTAAAAAATGATGAACTCTAAAACATGTATTTGGTTTTTGGCAGGGGGATGGCTGCTGTTGACGGCATGCCAGCCCACCACGGTGAACACCGTTTCGCAGATAGAACTCCCGGCGCAATACACCTTTACCGGCCTGGCAGACAACGGTGTGGAGGTTGATATTGCCCACTGGTGGCGAAGCTGGGATGACAGGTATTTAAACGAACTCATTGAAAGCGCGTTGCGCAATAATATTGATATTAAAGTCGCACAGGCACGGGTTTTGGAAGCACGTTCTTTTGCCGATCTTGCCCTCGCTGATTTGGGCCCCATGGTGGGTGTCAATGCCCATCTCGGCGGGCAGACCGGGGAAGTCGACAACAATCTCAGTACAGAGGTGAACAGTCTGGCATCCTCGGTTCTTTATCAGGATGTTTCGGACTCGTATTCCGTGAATGGCTTTCATTATGCTTACGGCATCAGTGCTTCATGGGAACCCGATATTTTCGGAAAAAAACAGAGCAATGCCGATGCTGCACGATATGCGGCCCTCGGAGTTGAAGAAGTTGCCTACGGTACCCGGGTCCTGGTGGCGGCTGATGTCGCCGACCATTACGTGCAGGCCCGCGGGACAGCCAGACAGATGCGGCTCCTGGATGACACCATCGCAACGGTAACCCAAATGCAGCATTATGTTGCAGGCCGTTTCAATGCCGGCCAGACAACCCGTTTTGAGATGGCTGATGTGGAAACGAAACTGACTGCCCTGCATGCGCAGCGCGCACCGCTTCAGGCATTGTATGACCTGCATGTGCGTCAGATTGCCGTGCTTCTTGGAGTACCTCCGCAAACATTCACCCTGCAGCAAAGTAAAAGTGATGTGCTGGCTCAACTACCACCTGCCCCCCGGGGCGTGGTTCCCAGTGATCTGTTGCTGCGGCGACCCGACATCCGGGCCAGAGCATTGGCGTTATATGCGTTTTCAGCCAGAGTGGCGAGTGCCAGGGCCGACCTGCTTCCGCGTTTTTACATAAGCTTTCTGGCTGAGGATGGGCATATTGGATTGAGTGATCTTCCTGATGTCGATGGCTGGATGGGCCTTTTAGATGCAGGGGTGCATCTGCCAATTTTCACATCCGGCCGCATCCAGGCCAATATCCGTGCGTCTGAAGCGCGTCTTGATGAAGCTGCGCGGCAATATGACCAGAGTATCTTGAAGGCATTATCGGAAGTGGACAACGCCTGTCAAATGCGATCTGCACTTAACGCCCGCAGTACGTTTCTGGATGAGACCATATCAAAATCAGTGGAGAGAACCCACGCCGCGAAAATGCTTTATAAGCACGGCGATAAAGTTTTTCAGGATGTACTCGATGCCGAGCTGGCCACTCTGCAATATCGGGACAAATGGGTGGAGACCCGCTTAAACATGGCGCAGACGACCATCCGGCTCTATCAGGCCCTGGGCGGCGGCTGGCAAGTCCACGACAGTCGGAGTAAGGCTCCACAACTGGATTGAAAAGAGCTGTTTAACTGAGAATAGCACGAAGGCCTGCAAAAAGGTAAAGACAAGGGTTTTTACCGCGAAGATCGCGAAGGTACGCGAAAGGGTAAAGAGAAAATTGATAACGAGAGCAGATCCCGGTTTTAATTCTATCCGTTCTTTGTTCTTAATTTTTTATTTTCTTCGCGTCCTTCGCGGTAAAAAAAGCTGTTTTCTCTTCGTTTTGTGTTCACAGATGGAGTTCTATGTTAACCTGTAGATGTTTCTGTACAGGCAATTGAAATTTTCACAAGGAATGGATCTCTATGAAAGACTGTGGCAATCTCATATGGGTTGACTTGGAAATGACCGGATTGAACTGTTCTGCAGACAGGGTCTTAGAGGCGGCGACGATTGTTACCAATGCCAACCTGGATATCCTCGCTGAAGGACCAGTCTTCGCCATTCATCAGCCGGACGAGGTGCTGGATGCAATGGATTCCTGGAATACCAGGCAGCATCGAGAATCTGGTCTGTTAGAACGCTCTCGCGAGAGCACCTGCGACTATAGACAGGCTGAAGTGGAAACTCTAAACTTTATTCGTCAGTGGGTGGGATATCAAGAATCTCCCATGTGCGGCAATTCGATCTGTCAGGATCGCCGTTTTCTTGCCCGGTTCATGCCAGAGCTTGAAAATTACTTTCATTACCGTAATATCGACGTCAGCACCCTCAAGGAGCTGGCTCAGCGCTGGGCCCCCCATCTGCAAAAATTCAATAAAAAAAACAGGCATCAGGCTTGCGCCGACATCAAAGAGTCGATCGATGAGTTGAAATATTATGCCGACCACTTCATCAAAAAACAATAAACGGGTGCTCATCTTACAATGATGTAACTTCTCAAAAAAATATGGAAAAAGACAAAGACAAAAAGCCGGACAACAAAACCCGATGATATCCGCTGTGGGAGAAGACTGTTTCAAGATTTTTTTGATCATTCAGTCTTTCCGTCTTTTCCCTTTCTCCCGTCTCCCTTCTCCTGTCTCCCTTGTTACTGTATTAATCTGATTCCGCATTTTGTGGTGTAATATAGACATCAGGCCAGCAATCATTGCCGGTGTGATGTGTGATCCGCTGGACTGTCTCCCAGGGAGTTCCTATGACCCATAAAAAAATCTCATAGTCGGCAGAATCGTGTTCATGCCCTTCTTTACTGGCACCGTAAACCAATACCTGCCCGTCATTTGATACTTTAGGGAAATATTCGTGACTGTAACTGGTTGGAGAGTCAAACCATTTCTTTTGCTCAAGGGTTACAGTGTCAATAAAAAAAACTGCATTTTGCTGTTTACCACCGTGGTCAATTTTATAGAGATAATCTCCTGACGGTGACCAGCTCAACTGACACCCCTGACCAAGTTTTGTAATCTTGCCATTCGGTGCAGCTATAACCACGGCTCGGTCACTGCCGCGTAACGTCAGAGCAACCAGATCCTTATTTGGCATAACAGAGGGCGTTTCCAACTGTACTGTTTCTGGCAATATACCTTTCCCTCCGGTCTGCAAGACCTCAGTTTCCTTTCCAGATGCAATATTCAGTTGGATAACCTTATGAGCTTCCCGCAAAAAATAAACATATTGTCCATCATCAGACCATGTTGGAAATGTACCATTTCGAGCCAGCAGGGTTTCCACACCGTCAGTCAAATTCAACGCATATATGTCCCATGGATAATGATTGCGCTGTGAAACCCAGGGAACCTGTGACCTTGCAAAAACTATTCTTTCTCCATCCGGAGATATTCTGGGAAAATACTCTGTATGCGGGTTGGAGGTGAGCGGTACAGTTTTCTGACTGTCGAAAGAATATTTAAAAATATCATGATTCCCATTCCGATTTGAGCTCCACACAATAAATCCGTGGAGTTTTTTTTGCGTCTCCGTTTTGGACGCATCATCTTCACGTACTGCCATCTGTCCGCTGTCAGGTGCTCGAATGGCCCCCAGATTCTTTATTTTTTTGAGCTGTGGAACCAATAACAACGCCCCCGCTACCAGAACAAGTAATGCAACCAGCCCAGAACGCTTGAAAAACCTTCTTTGTTCAAACTGCTCTTTCACTACAGGTTGAGTAGAGGTAAGTAAAAAAAGGACAAGAGTAATACCTCCAAAGGTATAATCAACAATTTGACTGACTATATGCAACGCCAGCATCATAACAAGGGAAGCAGACGTCGTTGCACCAAGGGCAACCATTGCCAGGCTGCCAGTAGCCTCATATGCCCCGAATCCCATAAAAACAGGAAGAGGCAGTGAAGCACCAGCTTCTGCACTGATCAAGGCAATAACAGCTGCTGCCGGGGCATTATTCACCAGGGGAAAACTTACGGCAACACCAATGAACAATGCGTAGAGACCAATATATTTTCCGACTCTTATACCGACTGACAGGACTAAAAGGCGCCATCCAATTCCGGCGTTCTTCGCCTGCTCTAATGCTGTAATGTTTTTTCTGACAAAAAAGGTGATTTTTTGTCCAAGGCCACTTTTGAAAAAATTAAACCTGTCAAATGTATTGATAATAAAACGTAAAACAGGAAGAAAAAATAGATAAAAGCATGTCAGCATCACACACAAAAGGCACAGAACAGGTATAAGCCACAAAAAATTTTCAGCTGCAAACAACTGCACCAGAACAAGGACAATAATTAATATTGTCAGAGCGATAAGGTCAAAAACAAAACTGATAATAAGTGAAGAAATACACGTCGGGCCAGAAACAGCATATCCTTTATTTAACATGGCAACATAACTTAACTCACCAAGCCGGGCAGGGAGCATGTCAATAAACATATTCCTTGATGCTGTCACCAGAAAAAAATGGAAAAAAGAGGGGATATGGGTTTCCGATGAAGCAACTATAATACGATATCGATACGCTCTCAAACTTGTGCGAAAGATTGAAGCTGCAATATACAACGCAATACAGCTTCCAGGGACTGCTGTAATAACAGCTGTAAGTTTTGGTAAAAAGGAAAAAGATGTAGAAGACAAACTGCCTTGAATGAGGATAGCAAGCAACAGCGCTGATACTCCAACCGATAAAACAATACGGTGAGAATATTCATAGAATTGGTTTTTCACTTTATTTCTCC
>JALNVI010000082.1 GCA_023231425.1 Desulforhopalus sp.
ACTCCAGGTAAGCGATAGACTCCGGGTAAGCGATAGACTCCGGGTAAGCGATAGACTCCGTAATCAATCATGGCTGTAATAAATTTCCTCCTGTGCCTCGAAGGAATGAAATACAAGCTGTTTCAAGGTCCCCATAAATTAAAAAATTATGGTGGATAAGAGAGCGAAACAGCCTGTTCGGATATCGGTGGCCGATGATGAAGCTGGTATTCTCGACTCCTATCGCATGATACTTGGTACCGGCAAACAAGCTGCCGCCTCTGGTATCAACGATCTGAAGTTTCGGTTATGTGGTAAAAAAAAGCACAACAACCCCTCCGTCAAATAAGCCTGAATTTGACGTGGTGCACACGAATGGGGCGGAAGCTGCAGTGGTTGCAGTGCGGGAAAGCCGTGACGATGACAAACGCTTTGCCGTTGCATTTCTTGATATGCGAATACCGCCGGGACCAGACAGGGCCGGGGCCGCAGCAGAAATTCGTAAACTTGAGCCAAGAATTGATTTTGTCATCTCTACAGCTTATTCAGATGCTGACCCGGTAGAACTTTCCAGGCACGTTTTTATAAATTTTATTTAAAATATAACACCCCTGTTCGCGGTCTCCACCTGTCAATATCTACCTGTCACCCTCACCCCTGCCGGGATCCTGCACTCTTTTAAACACAGGACCTTGAATGGTGGAGAATGCAGTTGTAGTATGTCGAGCGACGTATAGGTCACCGGAAGAGACACCGGAGGGCACTCATGTCGTATCACTTTTTTCACCCCAAATAACTTCATGTCCAAGAACAAAAGAGGAACCATACCATGCACATGTCCGACGCACTGATCTCCCCGGAGGTTGGCCTTTCCATGCTTGCCATCGCCGGAGGAGCACTGGCTCTCTCCTGCCGCAGCTGCAGCAGGGAGATCCGCTCAGGAGAAAATCTGTCACAGATTCCGCTGATGGGAGTACTCGGAGCGTTCGTCTTCGCCGCTCAGATGATTAACTTCACCATTCCCGGCACCGGTTCCAGCGGGCACATTGCCGGTGCCCTGCTCCTTGCCGTGCTGCTCGGGCCAGCGGCCGGTTTTATTGTCATTGCCTCAGTACTGCTGGTGCAGGCCCTGCTCTTTGCCGACGGCGGACTGCTCGCCTATGGGGCCAATCTTTTTAATATGGGCTTCATTCCCTGCTTCCTCGTCTATCCTTTTCTCTGGCGGCCGCTGATATCGCCCAACTCTTCACGGCAGCGGATAGTAACCGTCTCCCTCGTCACCGGCATCATCGCCATGACTGCCGGGGCCTTCACCATCACGGTGCAGACAGTTCTCAGTGGAATAACGACCCTGCCTTTTTTCAAGTTTCTAATGGTTATTGTGCCAATCCACATTCTCATCGGCGTTGGGGAAGGACTGATTACCGCCTCGGTCGTCCTTTTCACCTTTTCCAGTGAGGGTGCTGAACTGTTCCTCGGCCCGAAGAGTAAGCGAACTGGCAGCCGGCGCACCGTGGTTGCCTTCGCCATCGCAGCAGCAGTGCTCGCGGGAATGCTTTCATGGTTTGCCTCAAGTAATCCCGATGGACTGGAATGGTCAGTAGCACGGGTAGAGAGCACAGAGGAAGCCGGGCAGCAGCCCGCAGCAGATCTGCTGCACCAGAAGAGCGCCGAGCTGCAGCAAAGCACCTCACTGCTGCCGGATTATCAACTGGGGACTCCCAAAAGTACGGATTCAACGGCAGCAGGTTCTGCCATCTCCTGGCGCACCTCGGCCGCAGGACTCATCGGCTCCGCCCTCACCCTTACCCTCGTACTGCTTCTTGCCATGGTTCTAAAAATGCGGCAAAAAAGAAGCGCGGTACCGTTAGCCAGGGGGTAAAATGAGTCGTCTTTCCTCTACCATTGACGGCTGGCGAAGCTTCGACAGCTTTGCTGCCGAAGGCCTGATCAGCGGCCTTGATCCCCGCACCATCATCCTCTCCGCGCTGTGCACAGTGATCGCCATGACCGGCGCGGGGAAAGGTGAGGTTATGGTCCTGCTGCCGCTGGCCGCCTTTCCCCTTACCCTGCTGGTGTTGGCCGACATCCCGCCCATGTGGCTGGTAAAACGAATCCTGCCGGTGCTCCCTTTCGCCCTGATGATCGGGCTGCTCAATCCCTGGCTGGAACAGGGAACGGTCACCCTTCCCGGTGGTGCAGAAATTTCCACAGGCTGGTTCACCCTCGCCTCCATCACTCTGCGCGCCCTGATCAGTGCCGCCACGGCCCTCCTGCTCATCGCCTCGGTGGGACTTCTTAATATCAGCCGTGGACTTGCCGGGCTGAGGGTACCCGCCCTCTTTATTACCCAGCTGCAGATGCTCTTCCGCTATTTCTTCGTCATCGGCGAGGAGTTTCAGCGCATGGAACGGGCCTGGCGACTGCGTTCCGGCTCCCGCAGGGGGCGAATGCCGTTGAAACTGGCAGCTCAGCTGCTGCAGAATCTTTTTCTGCGCTCTCTTGCCCGTGCTGGCCGTATCCACAACGCCATGCTTGCCCGTGGTTTCAGCGGGGAGGTCCCCGCCGGTGCGCCGCTGCACTGGCGGCTGCGCGACACCGTCTGGCTTGCGGGCTGGGCTGGTTTTGCCCTGCTCTGCCACTCCAATCTGCCAATGCTGCTCGGAACACTGCTTACAGGACAACCTCAATGAGTCACCATTATCTCCATTTTAATTCCGTCAGTTTCACCTATCCAGATGGCACAAAAGCCCTCTCGGAAGTGAGTTTTGAGATGCACCACGGCGAGCGTATCGGTTTGATTGGTGCCAACGGCGCCGGGAAATCGACACTCCTCCAGCTGCTTGCGGGTTTTCTCGTGGCACAGAGCGGCTCCATCGACCTCGGGGGGCTCAAGATAACCCCGTCCACTATTGCCGAAGTGCGACGCACACTCGGATTTGTCTTTCAGGATGCCGACGACCAGCTTTTCATGCCGACCGTTTTTGAGGATGTCGCCTTTGGTCCCGCCAACCTCGGTGTCGAAGAGCCGGAGTTGACCCCGCTGGTGATGAACACTCTCAACCGCACAGGCATCGCCCACCTCGCCCACCGACCGCCCTACCATCTCTCCGGCGGCCAGAAGCGGGCAGCCGCCATCGCCACCGTCCTGGCCTCAACCCCCTCCATGCTGGTACTTGACGAACCGGCCAACGCTCTTGATCCCATGGCCCGCAGACGAATAATCGAGCAGCTCAGGGGGTTCACCCACAGCCAGCTCATTGCCAGCCACGATCTGGATCTGGTGCTCGACCTCTGTCACCGGGTAGTAGTTCTCCATGAGGGGAAAGTCGCCGCCGTTGCCCCGCCGATGACTGTCTTCAAAAATAAAGAGCTGCTGGAACACTGCGGACTGCTGCCCCCGCTGCGCATGCAGGAGCTGCCTCCGGAGGGGCCGCAACTGAAAGTTGTGGAGGGCCATCACCACGAAGCTGCCCTCCATCACCACACCGCTGAGAAATAGACACACTTCATGCCTTCCGGGCACCTTGAAGAACCTTGTATTCCATTCCTTCGAAGCACAGGAGAAGATTTACAGCAGCCTGTAAATAAACACAGGCCGAAGTTCCCAGCATGGGAACTCCGGCCTGTCCTGGTTACGTCCTGTAAAAATGAAGCAACTCCTTTACGCCATTACATAACATCCGACCGTGAGATTGCGTCCTCCGAACAAACCTCGCTGCAGCTGCCACACTCATCACACCGCTCCCCGTTGATGGAGTATGTATCGCCGGGAATAATGGCATCGAAGGTGCAGGCCTCGGCACAGGCAACACAGAGCTCAGGATCAATATGCTTGCCCGGGACCGTTAAAGATATCACCGCCGAAAGCGAAGCGGACCCGCTCCAGTTTGTGATCACGGGCCTCCTTCTCAAAATCGAAGTTGTACAACTCTCCCCTGCCTCGGAAAACAGCAAAACCGCGGATGGTCGGATAACGTTCGGCATCCTCAAGAATATACTAATGCACCGCGCTGCCCGCAGCGGCTTTCTCACGAACCTCCTGCTCCGGGATCTCCCGCACCTCACCAGTCACCCGCAGGGTGAAACCGGGGTCCCAGTGCGGCTGACCAACTTCATTGTTGCTGGTGGTATAACCGTGGGGATAGATTCCGCAGATGGAGATACGGTGGTCAGCCGCAAGCTGGCGGTAAAACGGCTTCACGTTCATGGTAAGGAAATAGATATTCTCCTCATCACTGCCGCAGACGCTGACAATACGGCTGTACATCTGTTCGCCATTCATGGTGGTCATGGAGAAAGCATCTATCTTTTTTATCGCCTCGCGAACGATTTCATTCAGCATGGTCTCCTCCCCATTTTCTGATTCGGAAAACCGACATCGGGAATAACTTTCAGAGTCTCCCTCCACATCCTCCCCATTAGATATTCCACAAGGCGCGATACCAGCCGCTTTTTTTCTGACGTCCTCTATCACCCGGATCGAAAACCCAGGTGCCGTAGTCAGCAATACCAAGTTTCACCCGCACATTTGGGTTATCCTTGCCGAGAATCAGTTCTCCGTGATCTGGAAAGCAGACATAGCCTTTTGTCGTCCCCCCACCCCGCTGCAAGGTGTTTTTTCTGCTGTTCGGTATGGATTGGATACGAGCAAAACCCTGCCCCCCAGAGACTTTCAGAGTGAAGCGATGGCACTGAGAATTGCCCCTGGCTATATCGGCGGGAATACCCCAGCCGTATATTCTATCTGCAGAAGAACGGCGGGCGTGCCCCTCCCCGTCGCGGGAAGAGTGTGAGGTATAGGCAAAAACACTTCCGGCAAAGGTGAGTGCCGCAGCTGTGAATACGATTGTGGAAATGAGAGTCTTTTTCTTCATGGAGAACTCCTTTCATGTTAAGATATTGTTCATCTTTTCCTGGGACCATCAGAATACATTGAAGTGCTGGGAAAATTCCAGCGGCTCCTGCCTGCCCCCCCTTGCCACACCACGACCTGTGTGGTATGGGAAACACACCCTGTGAAAATACTGCTTCGGGGCCATTACGGAAACCTTGAATCATTTCATTTTTTCTCAAAATATTCCGAGAAATTCTTCGATCATTACCCGTTCAACATATTACACGGAGACAGCTATGGACGTCAAACAGGCTCTGCTCGCGCGCAAATCTGTGCGCGCTTTTCTTGATAAAGATGTGCCCAAAGAGAAGATTGTCGCGGTGCTCGATGCCGCCCGCCATGCTCCTTCAGGAACCAACGCCCAGCCGTGGAAGGTCGCCGTAGTGCAGGGAAAGAAACGTATTGAACTGGCCGATGCCATGGAAAATACCTTCCTGAAGATTCGCGGTGAGGGCAAGATGGACTATCAGTATTACCCCGTGCAGTGGAAGGGGGAATACAAACGTCGTCGGGTAGAAACCGGCTCTCAGCTCTACCAGGAACTCGGCATCGAGCGCAACGACAAAGAAGCCCGTTTCCAGCAATGGCAGATTAACTACCGGGCTTTCAATGCACCAGTGATTCTCTTTTTCTTTCTCGACCGCATCATGCAGACCGGCTCTTTTCTCGACTATGGCATGTTCTACCAGTCAATCATGCTGGCGGCTCTGGAAGAAGGCCTTGCCACCTGTCCACAGGCGGCGCTGGCACAGTTCCCTGATCTGATCCGGGAGAAGCTGGGTTACGGAGAAGAGATGCAGGTAGTGGCCGGTATGGCGATGGGCTATGAAGATCCTGACGCAAAGGTAAACAGCTACCGTACCAGCCGTCTTAAAGTAGAAGATTTTACGCGTTTTTTTGAATAAACGCAGTGCCAGAGACGCCCAAACGGGGCGTCTCTACGAAGACATTCCCCCATAAATACATACCGCTTTAAAAGCGCGGATCATCAAATTGCGGAATACCTCCGCCCCCCCCACAAACACATGGCACGTTAATTAATACAACCGGATCTGCACAATAAATACTCGTAAACTCAATCCTGTTTTTTGTCTGGCAATCGTGGTTCTATGATCACATGGGTACCTTGAAACAGCTTGTATTTCGTTCGGATTTGAGGCATAGAAGGAAATTTACCGCAGGTAAATTAGTACCTTAGAAATTATTTTCGTGTTTTTGAAAAAGAATTTCGTGAAGGCATATATCCCGGCTTACCGTTCATCACCGGTGTAACTAATATCGGAGTATAGTGCTTACCTCAATGTCTCGTTCCTCGCTTTGTCGGAGGATAAATTTTTGACTGTAACGAAAGAGATGAGTGAAAGACTGGCTATTCGACAATGGGGGGGCTTTTTATTCTGATATGGTTTATTGAGGGACGCATTATAAACGACACGAAACCAGTAGGTTAAATAAGGTGTATCCTGTTTGACACCCGTTCCCATTGATTTTGCAGATATAGATTATAAGGGACCTAAAGATTCTTCAGGAATTGTGAATAATCTGGAATCTCTCATTCAGTAGAAATTCAATCAGGTCGCGTACATTCAAAGCAAGTAACCAACAAATATTATTGATATTTATCATAGCTAAAAATTTAAAGGAGAATAAAACATGTTTTGTTGATGAAAAAATTCAGCATTCTCTCAGGGAACAGAACAATGTCCCCCTGCAAAATATAAATAAAGCGACCGGGACTATTCAGCCGACACAAAAATATGCACGGCTGAATAATTCCGTTCGCCACTAAAAGGAAAAAATTTCGTGGACATGGAAGAAATTAGACTTGCAACTGAAATAAAAATAAAAAAGATGACAGATTCTCTTCCTGAGAATCTCGAAAAACTCCAGGATGACTTTTTTATAGAAATAGAAAAATCACAGTTATCCCCCTTAAATAAACTTAAAAAGCTCTATAGTTTTATGGATGAAGTGTATACGCACATAAACAAATACACAACCTGCAAAAAAGGTTGCTCATATTGTTGTTCTTACTACGTAACAATCAGCGATATTGAAATCCAGTTCATCGAGAAAAACAATAAGGGGATAAAAAGAAAAGAACAATTTGATACCGATAAAAAAAGGGTAGGAACTCCATGCCTGTTTTTAAAAAATGATGCATGCTCAATCTATGAATCACGGCCATACGTTTGTCACCGTCATGTAATGTTCACACCAGATAACAGCGTTTGCTCTGAAGACAATGCACACATACATAAGTTACGACTTCTTTCATGGCCAAAATTAGATAAAAGTTATGATCTTATAAAAGCGGAAAGCGGTTCAAATGAACTCCATGATATTAGAGATGTATTTCAAAAAAAATAATCATTGCCAGCAGCTGACCAATCTCTAAAAGCAGACTCGTTGAAGCTTTTCAGTTAACTGCGGTAGCAGCGCAGACAGTTGTTAATTGTCTGCGCTGCTACCGCAGTTTATCCTTGTTCAAACAACTTGACTGCCACGCGTTTCACGCTCTGTTAGATTCACTGCAGGGAACCTTGTGAAACTGTTTTTATTTCGTTCATATTCTCAAGACACAGAAAGACATTTACCACAGGCATAACCTCTGGATATCGGAGTATAGCACTTACCTCGACGTCTCGTTCCTCGCTTTGTCGGAGGATATTTTTTTGACTGTAACGAAGAAGATAGGCGATTATTCGATGTCCCCTGCAGCTCTTCGAGGTGTCATTCCGACAGCCGATATCACCATGCAACATTTCGATAATATGTAATTCAGGTTGTTCCCTTTATTTTTCTCCCGGGAGAAACAAAAAATAGCACAGTTCATGCCATACGTGCACAGGTATCGTTTTGCAAGGCATTACAAACTGTTTTCCAGTTATATCCTTTGACAAATCACTCTTGCAGTCATATTTTATTGGCATATGCCTATAACGAAGAGAAAGCTCAACGTCCACGTGTGACTCAGAAAACCTTAAAGGTTGGAGGTCCAAAGATGCAACAGGATAACGGAAACGGATTGCAAAATCCAAACGAAAGAAATCCCGGAGACACTGTTCAAAAAGAAAACAAAGACACACAATCCAACTCTCCTCAACGCAATCAGGGTAGAGGCCTGGGCCGAGGTGGCGGCAAAGGTCGCCGGGATGGTACTGGAGGGGGGAAAGGCCGGGGTGGAGGCGGATTCGGTGGAAGCCGAAAATAATCCGCCGAAAATCCCGGGCCAGAGCTCATCAGGATCGACTCCATCGAGAATTTCCCGCAGCACTGTGTCGCAGGAAACGCTGCCCAACCCGGAGAGTGTCATAAGGGTACCTTGAAATTACAGTAAAAAATTTATCCTCGAACAAAGCGAGGAACGAGACGTCGAGGTAAGCGCGGTACTCCGATATCCAGAGGTTATGCCTGTACTAAATTTCCTCCTGTGTCTCGAATATGAACGAAATACAAGCTGTTTCAAGGTACCCATAAAGGTGGGTAGCATTATCTGCGGGATGGTTACAAAACCGATGCGCATGGTATTAAAAAGAGCGTCGGCATTAAGGTGTTTGCGAAGACTCGTTTAACAAATCACGCTATTGCGGCGTTTCTGGAATGTCCAGGAACTGCCGGGGGAAAACCAGGCTTGTTTTCCACAATACCGGTGTACGGGTATTAGATTTAATGGAAATCATGTCCAGTCAGGAGGTAATATTATGGACTTTTTCCATGTATTGCTCCGTTATGTGTGAAGAAACAAAACGAAAAAAGGAGTTACGAATGAACAACGATATTCTCACGTCTGTAGCAAAAGCAATTGTCGCGAAACATAAGGGTGTGCTTGCGGCAGATGAAAGCAACCCCACGATTAAAAAGCGCTTCAATCCGATTAAGGCCGAGTCCACCGAAGAGAACCGCCGGCGATACCGCGAAATCCTTATTACGACGGAAGGAATCGAACATTATATTGGTGGTGTCATTCTTTTCGACGAAACGCTGCGCCAAAGCACTCAAGACGGCATTTCCTTTGCCAGGTTACTGTCAAGCCGGGGGATTGTGCCAGGGATCAAGGTGGACAAAGGTACCAATCCACTGGCACTGTACCCTGGAGACAAGATTTCCGAAGGTCTGGACGGCCTGCGCGATCGACTCATCGAGTACAAACAAATGGGAGCGAAGTTCGCGAAGTGGCGGACAGTTATTGAGATCGACAATCACGATATTCCTACAGCCTTCGGTATTCGTGCAAATGCCCAGGTATTGGCGCGTTACGCCGCGCTCTGCCAGGAACAGGATATCGTGCCGATCGTAGAACCAGAAGTGCTCATGGATGGTGCACACAGCATCGAACGTTGCGAAGAGGTTACATCCAGAGTACTTGAGGCGGTGTTCGCCGAGCTTGATGCCCATCGCGTGCTGCTTGAGGGCATGTTACTCAAACCGAATATGGTGATTGCCGGTATGAAATGCGCGCAGCAGGGCAGCGTGCAGCAGGTCGCCGAAGCCACAATTCGCTGCATGACTCGCTACGTACCGGCGGCTGTTCCCGGAATCGTATTTTTGTCCGGCGGCCAAAGTGCGGAAGACGCCACTGACCACCTGAACGCCATGAACATGTTGGGGCTGCATCCGTGGCAGATCAGCTTTTCTTATGGGCGAGCATTGCAGGCACCGGTGCTTACAGCCTGGAAAGGTCAGGAAGCCAATCTGGCTGCCGCGCAAGAGACGTTCTTGAAACGCTGTAAATTGAACGGCCTGGCCCGCGACGGCAAGTATACCCGGGCAATGGAGACGGCCGAATAGCGCCCTGAACACAGACCCGCTGAAGCTCCCGTCTACCACGTCAACCTCATGAAAGGGTACCTTGAATAATCTTGTATTTCATTCATATTCAAGGTCCCCGAAAGATGAACGAATTCTGCTTGCAGCCCCTATGATGACCGGCATAGAGTTGGCATAATTTTGTTACGCCATTGCGTAAGGAACGTGGGAGTTTGTCGTTTCGATGCTAAAAAAAGCCCTGTAGAGAACCTGCAGAGATGACGTGTAACCCCTTGCTCAACAAAGACAAAGAGCCGTATAAGACAAAAGTCTCATACGGCTCTGTGAACCTGGGAATAAGATCTCTCCCAAGTTCACCCGACCAAAGACAGCATCGCGTTCTTTGGTCGAGGGGTACATCTGGATGTGTGCTGTTTTGTTTTCTTATACTGCTGAAACTTTGGTTGCACAGGGCCCTTTTTTACCTTCTCCCTCGACATATTCAACCTTTTGACCGTCACTCAAAGTAGCATAGCCGCCACCACTTTGGATTTCTGAATGATGGACAAACAGATCTTTGCCTCCGTCGTCAGGAGCGATGAAACCGAAACCTTTGTCTGCATTGAACCACTTTACTGTACCTGTACTCATGTTGTGTTTTTCCTTTGGATCTTTAGTATTCATGACTTTAATTCTTCTGATGTTTTCATAGAATCATGTAACAACATGATTCATAACGCCAAAATAATCGCCGTCGTTTCCCGAGCTGCACTTAATTCTGTTGTTATGCATCACCCTGGGTTGCCGTTTTATCGTCGTCACCTGATATAGGTTGAACGTCCTGCGGCTGACTCTCATCGCTTCTTGCTTTTTTCTGCAAACGCTTCTCTTCCTTCTTTTTCTTTTTGGCAAGTTCTTTCTGGCGCTTTTCAAAAGTGTAATTGGGTTTAGCCATTCGTATTCCCTCTCTCTATAATTTTAGGTTTGGTGCGGTTAAAATACGGCATTTTTCAACCGATGGTGCCTTCACAGCACCTGCACAATATCAAAGTTACGAGAGGCCACCGGGGCGATAGTGATCTTCCACCCCAGACACATAACGCCTTTGTTCACTATTGAGTAAGCTGGCTCTGTTTTTTGCTGTCTTTTTTTTAGCAAAAACTGCGACAACTGTATCGATTTTGAGTGCAACAACGTGTCAACCGAAGCCGCTCTCGCGGCAGAAAAAGATTAAATTGATGTATATTCCGGCACTTGTCT
>JALNVI010000083.1 GCA_023231425.1 Desulforhopalus sp.
CCCATAAACGGTATCTCCTTCCCAGTCCCCAATTCGCTTCCTCTGATTCACGATCTGAGGACGTTTTGCAATGTCTACGCGGTCAGGAATAAGAGAAACCCCGGCTCGTTTACGTTTACCCCCTTTCCAGCGTCGTTTGCCATACCGAGGGAGATACGTGTGGAGTTTTCCTGGATTCAAGTAATAAGTGCAACACGTTTGCCAGTAAATACTTCCAGCGGAGCCCGCAAAGAGCGTGGGTCCGCTGAATTCTACGTTGTGCGGTAAGAATGACCGAAATTGATTCAATATGTTTTTAAATATTGTTTGATATCCCAGTCTAGTTCTTTCCACTTACTGGAGACATGATCTATATTGATTTCAAGGTAATCTCTGCTCCATTTTGAGGTGATTAACTTTTTTTCAATTTCTTCTAGTGGGATCAAGTAGGCTACTCCCTCGGCTGGGTTAGTAAGGCATATAAAGCATTTTTTTCTAGAGTCTTTCAGTACTTTAAAAGGTTTTTGGTTAATCCTGTACCATAATGTTGCGCTGTCTTTATTGAAATTTTGAAAATAAATTAAGGAGCTTGCAGACTCGAACATGAAACGGTACGGGGATTTCCTTTGTGGTCCTTCAGGAAAATCTTTGCTTAGTACTGTGCTGACAAACTCGTTAGTATCCATGCCAGTACTTGTACCTGTGGGTTCCATAGTTGATTTAACCTCACTTTTAGGGGTTGAACTGAATTTGCCAATATGAAGTAATCTTCTGATTACCATGTTTGGCGTATCCACAAAAGGCTTGGCGTTTTTTTGTAGAAATTCAAATACTTCTTGGTCAATGTCAATTTTTGTCATCTTGTCCTCCTTGGGCAAATAGTTGGGAACATAAATATTAAAGTACTTTGTAGTACTTAGCGGAAAAATAAGCAAATTGATAACACTTGTCAAGTACTTGAAAGGTTGGTGTTTGATATTTTTTTACCAAACAGACAAATATCAAATAAAATCGAAGAGATAGCGCACAATCAGGCGCTTAACTTGACCGCAGGAGGTTGGGCGGCGCTAATCGCGGCCAATACAGGTGGGCGGCAAGTTAGCTTAAGCGTTGGAAAGCCTCCTTGCCGATTTTGAGATGTTGTTCTATGCAATCATTTTTAGCTTGCACATGCAATCATTATTCGCTATCATAATTAGTATGAAAACAAAACACCAAAAAACTTTGGCAACGATTTTCACTGACCCTGTAAATGGGAATATAGAATGGAACAAGATTGAGGCGCTTCTTATCGCCCTTGGTTGCCGAGTTATTGAGGGAGCAGGATCAAGCGTTACCTTTGAGAAAAACGGCATTCGAGCATATTTTCACAGACCACATCCTGAGAGAGAAGCTTTGAGGTATCGCATTAAGGATGCTCGTGAATTCATAAAGAAAATAGGAGAGACACCATGAAAGGGATGAATCATAAAGGCTATTTCGCCAAAGTTGAATTTGACTCTGAGGATCATATCTTTGTCGGCCATATTATTGGCATCCGTGATGTTGTTGGTTTTCATGGCGAATCTGTCACCGAGTTGGAAACAGCCTTTCAAGAGGCAGTTGACAACTACCTTGCTGCCTGTAAAGAACTTGGCCAAGAGCCTAACAAGCCATATTCCGGTAATCTTATGCTACGAATTCCTTCCGAGATACATGCAGCAGTGGCTTCTGCAGCAGAAGCCAGTGGTAAAAGCATTAACCAGTGGGCGGCTGGAGTTCTGGAGAAAGAAAGTCACGTCCATTAATGCCCCAAGAGAGTTAAGCTTCTATAGTGCATAGCAGCTGAGTTGAGCCAGAATATACTGCTAACTTACCAATATATCGACAATTATAAATTCAAAAGAGTATCGCTTCACTAGCCAGGGACTATAGTCGTTGTCTTACCGCTTTTTGCTTTTCCCTGTCTCCTGCCTCCCGTCTTCAACCCTTCCCAATGACCTTCTTCTCAGCCAGCAGAGTGCCGAACTTGCCGTAGTTGACCTTAACGCCATCGTCGAGATCAAGGGAAATCTGCTTGTCTGCATAATGGCGGAGTTCATCATCAAAGGTGCTCAACTCGGCCAGCTTCTTTTTCATATCGTCGATCTCTTTCTGGAACTTCTTCCTGGCGGATGCGGAGTCTGCAGCATCCCATTCATTCTGCAGGTATTCCAGACGGGCATGGAGGTTTCCGAAGAGGGGGGTCACATAGGCACTTCGTACCCGTGACAGGGTGGCTTCATTATAGCGGTGCAGATAGACGAGGCACTGGAAGGCTTTCTGTTTGCCGCTTGAGAGGAGCCAGTAGATGGGACGTTTCTTGTAGGTCTGTAAATGGTCCTTGAAGAATTTGTCGCACAGGTAGCGGCGGATGGTGTCGCGACTTGACTCATTTTTCTTTGGAGAGAGGTTGTCGGCCAGGAAGGTGAGGTTGTCTTCGAGGTGGGACGCGTCCCAGGCAAGCGAGATGAACTCAATAAGGCGGTTGGCTGTATCGTCATCAAACCACTCGGTATCGGTGAGCGTGAGGATGCCATCATCGTCGGCCGGGAAGGTGGTGTAGCGGGATGGATCAAAGTTTTCGTTGCCGCTGTTGGCGTAGATGAGACCGGGTTCGTCCAGACTGTAACGGCCCATCATGCAGCCGATGGCGTAGGAGACCAGTTCCTGCATAGTGTCTTGGCGGAAGCGGGTCCACTGCTCCTCTTTGGTGAGTTTACTACCCCTACCGTAACGGTAGGCGGGGTTTACTGTGAGGGTGATTTGCTCAATGGGGACGTCGGGAGTAAGCTCGTCTGCCAAGCCGTAGGCGTCGATGAAGAGGCGGTTGTTCTGTTCTTCGAGACGCTTCATCTCGGCGATGGTGTCGCGGTTATGGTTTATCCTGTTTGTGTAGCTGGATTCGAGGGTGAGGTCGGAGGAGGCCGTCAGGAGAGGGAAGGATTGGAAGTTCCAGGAACGTTCGTAGGCGTCCCAATCACTTATTGCTATCTTGATGCAGCGCCCGGTAATAGTCTTGACATTTGGCAACGACTCTAAAACGGGAATCGCTTTTACATCGATTAATTGTGCATGAAAAGTTGGATTAAGCAGTTTGAGTACGAATAGAGAATAAGGCGAGTTCAACAATCCAATAACATCACCGATATTGTTATTTTCTTCGAAGAAAAGGCTGAGACCGGTTGCGTCGAAAGTAGTGTTAGGAGGCAGATGACGAAAGCCTGTTCCACTCGATGTGATGTCGGTCCAAGTGATACCTTCGCGGTACCACAAGCTCTCAGGAATTATTCTGGCGACATTAAATTTTCGATAATAGTGGCGTGCTGTTGGTGACCAATCAACGACATGCTCAATATTCCCCGCCCATTTCCGAAAACTTCCACCTTTCGCATATGGCAGCCATTTCTTATCCTTCCCAAAGGTGTTGAATGAAACCTCCCAAACTTGACGGACGAATCTCGCATTGTCTGATGTAACGTTCTTTCCCTCACCCTCCGTAAGCTGGCGGAGCTTCATGTTCTGAAACGTCGCCATCATAGATTCACTTACCCAATAAGCCACAGGACTGCCGGGGATTTTCTTAAACTCGTCTTGGACGACCATATCGTATCGATGCTCTCTTTTCGCAAGGGCGATTTGCTTCGCTTCTTCCCCCCCGTCAATCAAACGAAAAAACGTTGGCATGTAGCCCTGCGGTGAGCTATTTTTCATTACAAACGAAGTCGTCTGAACGACCTCACCAGAGATGCTCCCGAATGCTCGTGCCCCAAGGTGGGCCATCGTTGTGATTGTTTTATTCTGCAGTATTCGTTCCCGCATCTTCTCGTACGATGACAGGAACATCCAACTTTGCATCGTGACCATGGCGTTGTAGCCGATATCATTTGCCAGTGTGAAACCGCGCTCAATGAAGCAGGCGAAGAGGTCACTCTTAGCGTCGGGGAAAGAATCCTTAGCAAATTTCTTCACCAGAGTGTTCATGCCCTTGCTTCCCATATAAGGCGGATTAGCCACCACCGCGTCATACTGCGCCGCCAGCAATTCAGCCTGCTGCACGAGAGACCCCAAACGTTTAAGCGCATCCGCCACAAACAGACCCCTGTTTGCTTCGATCAGCTGTTTCAGCGCTGGCAGTTTCTCCGCCAACCCTTCAGGCACCTGAATCAACGAGCCAAAGGTCGTGGCGTGTTCAAAGAGTTCCTTCAGCTCAATGAGATCACTCGATTGCAACCCGTAGTCTCCCAGCTTCACCCCCTTCGCCAACCCCTCCACATCAAAACCAGTGCTGTCCACCAACGCCATCACATTAAGCTTCACCCCCCGCTCAAACAATCGCCGATCATCCGCCCGCCCCTTCATCATCAAGGCAAAGCCTGTCAACTGTGCAGCCCGTCCGTCAATGTCGAGACCAAAGAGGTTCTTCTCAAGGATCAGCTGCGGGACGTCTCTTTGTCGATAACCGCGCTCCAGATATATGGCCTTAAACAGTTCATAAGCCTCTACCAAAATATGCCCGGAACCACAGGCAGGGTCGATAAGGGTCAACTCCTCAGGATTGAGCGTGGCGGGTGTGATGGCTGCAAGCTGCGCCTTCACCTCATCGGTCTGCTCGGCAGGCTCGATGTAATACTCCATCTCTCCTTGAAGAGGGGAGTGCGGGTAGGTCGCCAGCCACTGCGCCCCCAGCGAGTTCTGCACCATGTACTTCACAATCCAGTTGGGTGTAAACAGCTGGGTTGCCGCCGGAATATCCTCCGACTTCACCACCTTGCCGATAACCTCATCCTTCTTCTCAGAGATATAGAACTGGTAGATCCAGCCGATGATTTCAATCTGCTGCCAGTCCTCTTCCGGGATTTTATTTACCAGGCTGCGAACCGGTGAATTGGAATGCAGCAGGTTGTCCGGCATCAGCAGCTCATCAGAGCCGCCAATCCTTTCAAAGAGAAAGGGCATGGCCCGGTTCAGCGCGTTGCATTGGGCGACAACAAGAATCTGGTAGAGTGTATTGTCTTCATCCCCGGCCAGGCGAAGACGAACAACCTCTTCTCTGTTGAGATCGGGCAGCTCTACGTCTGTGGCATGCTCCAGTATCTCCGGGATGTCTGAACCTGACCGATTACTCAAGACCCGATAGCCATGATCAAGGCAGTCATGCAGTTCCATATAGCGGATGGCAATAAAACGGTTGAACCAGGTATAGGCCATTTTCCGCATGGTCAGCTCAAAACCGTCCTGACTGATGCGGTTTTCCAGATCCTGTCGTATTGCTCCTATTTCCTTTGGATAAGGCCGTCCGGCAATCAGAGCGACATCGCCCTTGATTTCTACCGGCTCGATTTGCTTCTCAGATAACCCCAGCAGATGAGCCTTTTCAGTCACCGCCTGGATGAAATCCCGCCGTGCCCCGGGGGCATACGATTTAATATTGGCTGTGTTCATTCTCTTTCCTCGACAGGGTTATTGAATCCTGACCCGCTTGTTGTCTCGAATCGCTTTGGTGATGGCTTCTTTCATGGTGTGCAGGAATCCATCCACATCCTCTTCCGTTTCCAGATAGGTTTTGGCAGAGAGGGTGGCAGGATGTATCGTTTTGACTTCTTTCTTCGCTGGTTTGGGAGTAATCGGATCTTGCGCATTTTCAATACGTTCAACAGCCGTTTCGTATATTTCTTCGATTCCAGCAGTGGTGTAGACAATGTTTGGAATACTTCCATCCTTTTGGCGGCTCTTCCTCGACTCCTGCAGGTCAAACAAAGCCTTGTTCCTTAAATCCGCAGAAGCATTGGCAGCATCCAGCAGTTCACCAACTTGAGCGATTTTCTTGTCGACAGCAGACAATGCCTTCTCCCGGGCATCCTGAACCAGCGTGTCATTCACCGTCTTTACAACGGTAACAAGAGTGTTGACCTCATGGAGCATTCCGTATGGGCGGGGAGAGGCAAGGATCTCCTCAAGCCGTGCGAGGGCACCGGCGGCACTGGCGTCTTTGGCAAGGGCCGCCTTGTTGGGCGCATACTCCGCAAGGGCCTTCCGGAGTACTTCCCAGATGTTGATCTGGCTGGTGTAAAAACCGGTCAGATCATTGAGATCTTCCGCGACATCAAGCAGGTCATCCTTTTTGGCATTAAAGGATTTGATACATTCAAAGGTGTCGCTGATGGCCAGAAGTGAGCGGATGCAGGCAAGACAGGCAGCGATTTCACTGTTGCCCGGATAGTTTCCGGTATCTGCCAGGGTTTTGTATTTCTCCAGATCGTTCAGCCATCCTGTCAGATTTTTACGGAGGAAGGCAGTGAGTTTGTCCGCACCTTCAGAGCAGATCGTCCCGAACAACTCCTTCCCCAGGTTTCTGGCGTTTTTTAATGCCTCCGGGTTAGGGACCTTTCGCTTGATTATTTGCACATTTTTCCACTGGGAGGATTTGGAAAGAGTTGCGAAGGCATCTTTTGCCTGGGTTTTCACCTTGTCAATCAGCAGATGGATAAGACCTCCGGTGAATATCTTTGCCACCAGCAGAACAATCTCCCCTTCCGGCCAACCGTAGGGTCGGCGGGCAAAATGGTCGATCAGTTCATTGAGCAACACCGGGTGATTGTTCTCTATCTTTAACTCGATGTACATCCTGATCTCTTTGATATCTGTCGTTTCTCCCTGAGCAAACTCAAGTTCCAACTGTCTCCGCCCCAATTCATCGGCGAGGAGAACAGCCTTTACTTCTTTCAGGGGTTCAGCGTGAAGCAGTTGAAGGTAACTGAATTTCCTGAACACATTCAGAACAACGTAATTCAACCCTTCATCAACAGCAGCTGTGCTCTTTGCAGCTTTGATATCGAGAGCATTACCCAGGGCGTAATAATCAGCTTTTTGCACAAGATCATCAAGCAGGGAAAATAACCTGTTCTTTCGTTGGCGGTTCTCTGTTGCCCGATCGCTCAATATTGTTTTTTGGATGTCAGAGGCTGCCGCATCGCTTTTGAGCTTGATAAACTTATCTGTCTGCAGATATGTCCGCAGTTCCGTTTCCAGTTCCTTACTGTCCGGCAATTTGATCAGCAGACAACCTTCCCGTTCTGAAACATGGAAAATGCACTTTGGTGTTTCGTACATTGAATATTGATCATGAAACGGGGTGATAAACTCAAGAGACACATCCTCGCTGCCGCTGCCACCACACAGATGCTCGTCACAAATGCGGTTGAAGGGGTAGTCCCTGTGAAAGTCAACATACTTGTGTTTGGTTTTCCCTTTCAGGATATCATCAAAAAGGATGTCACCGAGCAGCCTGTTTTCTTCTGCCGCCGAGATATCGACATTTTTTATTTCCCTGGATATCTCCCGCTCCTCGTTGGTGAGAAAGAAGAAGAGATCTCCACTGCGGTTTATGAGGTTTTCACGCTCCAGACGCTGCAGGGCTGCCTCTATATTCCGCTTGAGGGTTATGCGGTCGGCATCCACCTGGTCAATACAGAGGGTTACCAGATTTTCGATATTCGGCTTAATGCTGTCCACATAGCGAATGAGAAAGAGGGCCTGCAGAAGTTGAATGTCAAAGGGGGGTTGCAGTCCGCTATTGCCCTTCGCCTGGTCAATGGACAGTTTGACCGCCGTATCGAGAAAGCTCTCAATGCAGGGAAAGAACTCATACAGCGGTACCAGAACGCCAATTTCCTTCTCTGATACTTTTTTCGCCGCCGACTGGAAGGCATCAAGCATTGACCGCTCTCCCCGGGCCAGGTGCAGACCGGTGGCTCCCGCCTTGCGGATTGATTCAAATATCTTCTGGACCAGCTGGAAGTGATAGGGCACAAAAGGGTAGTTTGCGGCAAAGTCTCTGCCATCGACATAGTTTCTCTGTGTGGCACTATCGCTTGTAAAGCTCAGCTGGTTTTTCAGGATATCGCCCTTGGACGTGAAAAGTGTTTCCAGCGTGTGCCTGGCAATATCCACCTTTTCAAGCAGCCGGGCTCTGATTACTTCAGCCACATCGGAACTGGAAAGAGAGAGTCTGGTGTAGAACCGGCCCTGGATCTTGGAAAAGTCATTGGCTTTTGCTCCTTTAATATCTCCAAGTACGGCGTCGATATCCTCCTGTGAAGTGACGATCACCCAGGCCCTGCCATTGCAGAGTCGGCCAAGATCCTCTACGACGGTTTGGAGGTTGAGCATGAGGTGGGTGTCTTTGCCAATGAACTGCCCCATCTCATCTATGAGAAAGACAAGTCGGCTCTTCGGCCCTTTACTGTCCAGATATTCCCGAACCCGGCTGGCAAATCCTTCCACGGTCAGGCTTGTTTCGTCTTCGGCCTTATCAAGCCATTTCTCCACGGCCTGTTGACTCATGCCCAGCGATTCATTGAGGGCTTTGCTGATTTCATCGGCATAGAAGTGGCAGGAGTCCCGCTGATCTGCCCAGGCATCTCCTCCTGAGGCATCCTTGAAGGAATCACAGAAGATCTCATACGTGCCTTTTTGTATCAGATGTCGTTCAAGTTCGGCGATATGGGGATGCTGGCTGCATAATCCCTGCAGCTCGTTGAAAACCCTCCAGAGCACCAGAAGGATGGCTGCGCGGCCTTCGGAGGCATCGGCCCGGCTGTCGATATTGAAGAGGACAACATCGGTGCTGTTTTGGGCGACTCGCTTGAAATCAGCCAGCAGCATGGGATCTTGTATCTTATCTGTGAAAAAGTCGATTGCCTTCCTGGTGTTGCCTGTGCCAGGCTCTTGAACGCTTCTGTTTTCAAGCAGGTAGGAGAGTATTTTCACAAAATGAGATTTCCCTGAACCAAAAAAGCCCGATATCCAGACACCCATTCTGCTGGTGACATTTGGGTCTGTCACGTTGTCTATGGCGGAGAGATATGCCCGGAAAAGCTTCCTGAAGTGCTGGTCCAGTTCCCTGGTCACGACATATTCTTCCAGTTCCTGCCAGACAATATCATCGTCCTGCTGCTCCGCCTTGACTACCCCGTTAATTGGTCTGGCAATATTTTTTGAGAAAATATCGGATATCAGCATGTCATTCCTCTCCCTGTTCACGCAGGTAAATTGATAGAGTAACTGCAGTTCCCCTTTGCGGGGTGTGTTGAAGGGTTGCAAAACGCTTATGATACAAGGAACTTCTCAAAAAAGGGAGGGAGGAGAAGGGAGGCAGGAGACGGGAGACGGGAAAAAGCAAAAGACGGTACAGCGAAAAGATTTTTTGCCAACGAATAAAAGCTCGAATAATGCGAATAAGGGCTTTTATATGAAAAAGACAAAGGATTTCACCGCGAAGGACGCGAAGAACGCGAAGAACGCGAAGAACGCGAAGAGTAAGGATAAAACAATAACAGCAATTCCCTGTTTCGTTTAAAGAATCTTTATTCTCAAATGCTTTTCGCTTTCCTTCGTTTTTTTCCCCCTTCTCCTGTCCTACCCGCCTTAATTAAATAAAATCTTTGTCCTTAAATCTTTTTCGCCTTTATTCGCCTTATTAGAGCTTTTATTCGTTGGCAAAAAGTTTTTTCGCTGTTCGCTTTCCTTCGCGTTCCTTCGCGTTCTTCGCGGTAAAAAAATGTCTTACCGCTTTTTGCTTTTCCCTGTCTCCCGTCTCCTTCCTCCTTTCTCCTTCCTTTGAGAAGTCACGGTACAAGCTGGAACGCCCTGTAGTAATTACTCTCTTCCAGAAGTCCGAAGAGCTTCATTCCCGCGCCGGTGTATTTCCCGGGAAAAAACAAGACCACCGGCGTTTTTTCTATCAGCGGGTGTAAATTATTGAGCAGATTATGGCTCCTCAGCATGGGCCAGGCACTGCCTGCTCCTGAGATCAGGATAAGGTCGTGGTTGTCAGAATCTGCCTTCGCTGTGAAAATCCTGGCAATTTTCTTTGCATCAAGCGGTCCTTTGAGAGCCTTTGCCAGAGCCGGGTCACCCTTCTCCTTCTGCATGGCAATTGCCTTATCAAGGAATTTCGCCTCGGTGAGATACTCAATGATCAAGGTAAATAAATTGATATGTTTGACTCTGACCCCAGCCTTTTTCTTACCGATATGCTTGAGGATAACCTCAATATAGTCTCGAACCTCAAGTTCATTTTCCGGGGGATAATCAAAGATGTAAAAGCCTATCTCGTTGCCCAGTCCCTGATTATTCAAGAGCTCATCAGATGTCAGACGGGGAATAATTTTGTTGAGCCGATCCTGAATATTGCCAATCATATCTTCTCTCATTTTGTACATTCCATGCACCGCAGGATATGATCCTCTGAATTTTTTACCAGATAATCCACCACTTCGGGGACCAGCGAGACCGGTTGCAGGTTCCGCTTCTTCGTAGTGTCAATATATCCCGCCTCGGCAAGCATGCGAAAAATTACCTGCCGGAGCTTTGTGGTTGTTTTTGTTGTCCACGCCCCCACAGCCGGATCTATCAAGGCGCACGTTTCTAAAAAATCCTGCCAGTCTCTGGACGAAAGCACAGGATTGAACGTCAGCCAGTGTTGTCGGCAGACGTTATCCATAAAGTCACTCAGCAAACGACTCTGCTTCACTGCTGAAGCAAGGAGGGCCTGAGTGGCGACCTCTGCATTCCCCTCTTTGACCAGGGCCCAGTGTTCCGGCGTCATGCGCTGCAGTCGATTTCTAATCAAAACAGCCTGCCGTTGTGCAGAAGAAGG
>JALNVI010000084.1 GCA_023231425.1 Desulforhopalus sp.
GTATTTCGTTCATATTCAAGGCACAGGAGAAAATTTACCGGAGCTATATATTCGATATTGCGAGGATAAATTTTTGACTGTAACGAAGAAGATGGGCGAAAGACTGATTATTCAAGGTTCCCAAAAGGCCTTTTTCGCATGTTGAGAGGATTCCGTTTGCAAAAAAGTCCATAAAAGAAGGAGTTGAGGATGATGGAGGAACATCAGGTAATTTTCAAACAGCATAATTCGCGAATGTGCTTTGTCTGCGGCATGAAAAACAAGATCGGCCTCATGGCTCGTTTCTACGGTCTGGATGACGGCCGCCTCATCTCCATCTTCACCGCGCGGGAGGAGCATCAATCCTATCCGGGACGAATGCACGGTGGTATTGCCGCCACCATCCTTGACGAAACCATCGGCCGGGCGGTGATGTCGCCGGAGGTGCAGTTGTGGGGAGTGACATTGGATTTCTCCATGAAACTGCGCAAGCCCGTTCCCCTCGGCGAGCATTTGCGGGTGGTGGGTCAAATCGATACGGAAACGAAGCGCTCCTTCGTGGGAAGCGGCCAGCTGCTGCTGCCGGATAACACCGTGGCGGTGGAGGGCCGGGGAAAGTACCTGAAAATGCCGCTGGAAAAGATTGCCGATTTCGATCACGAGGGCGAGGAATGGCGGGTGCTTGAGGAAGAGAACGACCCGAAGAGCTTTTTTCTTCCTGCTCTCTGACAGGGAGTGGAAATTCCTGGGGGCCAGGATTCAAGGAACCCTTTTTCTCAAAATATGCCTGCGTCTTGTGTTTTTCAAAGAAGTAAAATTCTTAAATTCAAGCATCACAATATGCAAAGAGTGATGTCTTCCCGTTGACCGCAAAAAACAATTATTGTGAAATATGAATAATAAATTGAAGGGAACGTTATATGCTCTTCTTTGCGTTGCCTTTTGGGCACTTCTTCCTGTTGTAGCAAAAATTGGACAATCAACTCTGGACAATCACCAGTTTCTTTTCTGGTCCAGCCTTGTTTCCTTTATCGTTACTGCTGTAACAGTCATTATTAGTGGAAAAACTAAATTTATTTTGCAGTATACAGTAAAAGAATGGCTCTGGTTTTCTTTCCTTGGCCTTCTTGGGACTTATATATATTATTTATTTCTTTATCTTGGATATTTAAAGGCCACTGGGATGGAAGTACTGGTCATTCAGTATACATGGCCGATACTTATTGTTGTTTTTTCAATATTTATCTTGAATGAGCGCTTAACGTATAAAAAAATGCTGGCTGTTTGTCTTTGTTTTACTGGTGTATTGCTGGTCTTGACAAAAGGGCATATCGCGAATGTCAGTATTAACAACCCCTCAGTCATTGCTCTGGTTGCGTTTGGTGCGGCATGCTTTGCCCTTTTTTCAGTGCTGAGTAAAAAGGTGGAAAAAGAACCACTTGGTGTTGTTGCAGTGTACTTCCTGGTTGCTTGTGTTGCATCACTGGTTTCCATGCTTTGTTTTTCTGAGTTTGCTTTTCCTTCACAGGGTGAAGTTCCCGCCATCCTGGTTAATGGGATTATAGTAAATGGCTTTTCATATATTTTTTGGGTGTTGGCATTAAAATCAACTGAAGCTTCATATCTGGCACCATTTACGTTCATAACTCCAATTTTATCTGCCTTTTATCTGATCGTATTTTTTAATGAGCCGTTTTTACCGGCGTATGGAATGGGATTGGCTTTTGTCGTTTTGGGAGGTCTGATTAACACTCTTAATATTTCCAGAACAAGACTTAAGAAAAATAAAAACCTCTGCAATATTTAAGTTTTTTTCTGTTAATCCTGAAATGATATTTGGATCATTTCAGGATTCATCTCTATTGCAATCTTTCTCAAAATCCCAGTTTCGATGGTGACCTGAATCTATAAGCTATTGTTTTTCTGTTGAATTTCCTTCACAAAATTTCAAAATCGCTGGAGCAGTTCTAAAATCCCCTGAAGCAACTGGACAGGGGTTGGGGGACACCCGCGTATGACGGCATCCACGGGGATAACATTGGCAACAGCCCCGCAACTGGCATACGATACCCCGAACTCTCCCCCATCCGCACCACAGTCACCCATGGCAATTACCAGTTTCGGTGCAGGCATGGCGTCATAGGTCCGTTTAAGTGCGGCCTGCATGTGTCGGGAGACGGGGCCGGTTACCAGGAGAAGATCCGCATGACGCGGTGAAGCGACAAAATGAATACCAAACCGTTCTATGTCGTAGAAGCTGTTGTTCAGCGCATTCATTTCCAGCTCGCAGCCGTTACATGACCCGGCATCAACCATCCGAATACTCAGACTTTTGCCGAAAACACGCATAATCTCAGTTTGGCAGGTTGTGCTAAGTTGTGCGACCGCCCGGTCATGAGTCGGCAATTTTTCCGTCAGATGACCAGTTTTGACAATTTTTCTTAGAATACTGAACATTCTCTTTCCTTGTCGTCAAATTAGAGATCATGTCCGGAATACGATCCGTTGACAGATTTATTGCAGACGGGAAAATCGGGGACAATAACTCCCCCGATCATTTCCTCAAGTCCCGGCCAGTTGAGCCAGCTGGGATCGCGGGGAAAATACCTTGCAACACGACCACCAGCCTCCAGATGAACATAAACGATAATCTCACCGCGCCATCCCTCAATAAAGCCAACTCCACTGCAATCCCGGGTAACGGGGGGAAGAGTCTTTACAACCTCACCGCTCGGCAGATCACTGAGCAGAGTCACCAGCAAATTGAGAGAGACCAGAATTTCATCGCCCCGTACCTGCACCCGCCTGCGGCAATCTCCCTCAGTATAACAGGGAACCGTAATAGCTTTACGTTGATACGGCGTGTAGGGGGCGTCTCGCCGCAGATCCCAACTTTCACCACTGGCTCTGGCTATGTAGCCAAGAACACCACGCTCTCTCGCTTTTGCAGGGGACAGCACTCCGGTTGTACGCAGACGATCCTGCAGAGAGGGATTTTCATAGAGCAGAGGCAGTAATGTTTCGAGTTCGCGATGCAACGTCTCAATGCCTTTTCTGAGCAGGCTTTCCTGTGCCGCCAGGATGTCTCTGCTGACGCCACCGGGCACTACGACATCCATCAACAGGCGATGACCAAAGACGGCAGCATTTTGCCGTTGCCAGAGTTCCCGCAAACGGCTGAATTGTATCTGCGCAAAGGTAAAACCCACGTCGTTGCAACAGGCGCCGATATCACCAAGGTGGTTGGCAATCCTTTCACTTTCCGCAAGGATTGCCCGTATCACCAGAGCCCGCTGAGGAATGGTTATCCCCACTGCATATTCACAAGCCTGGCAGGCCGCCCATGCATGTCCTACCGTGCTGTCTCCTGAGACCCGCGCGGCAAGGCGCGCAAGCCCTTCGACATCACGTCCTTCTGCACATTTTTCGATCCCTTTATGAACATATCCAAGATGTTCTTCCAGACTGAGAATATCCTCACCCATTGCCTGAAAACGAAAATGGCCGGATTCGATAATGCCAGCATGAACCGGACCAACCGGTATTTCGTAGACACCCTGGCCTTCAGCTGGAATAAAAGGATAGTCAGAATCAGGAGGGGTCTCCTCCAGCGGTGTTCCGGCACGGGGAAAATCTTTGCGCAATGGATATTGATTCTCGTTCCACGCCTGATGACGCATCCAGCGACGGGGGTCGGGGTGGTTGGTAAAACGGATGCCAAACATCTCCTGAAGGTATCGCTCAGGCCGGTTGGCCGCAGGGAAAAAGGGTGTTTGTGAGGGGAGTTCACCCTGGTCATCGGCCACGATTGCACGGAAAAGCAGATGGCCGTTTCTCGCTGCGAAGGCTGCTGTGACGTAGATTTCCGGGAGACAGTGTTCGCCCCATACCGCGCACCAGCGCATGCTGTTTTTCGCCATCATCGCAGCAACGCTCCCCCATAAACCGGCATCTATGAGAAAACACCGTGCGGATCCCTTCAGATCAGGCAGTTCCTGGGTGGGAATACCTGCCTGCGCAAGTAAATCCGGGATAGAATCAATATCTGGCGCGGCAAGTTGGCCGAGATTCTTCTCGTGCGTGTTCATAATATCCCCCGTCCAACAATCATGATCGTTGCCTGATTGAGCCATTGCGCCAGAAGAGCAGGGATTGCCAGGCCAAGCCATAACACGAGACCCAGATGGACAACGACAGGCCACATATTGGCCGCAACCTGCTTTTGGTTTTCCGGAGGTTCGCCAAATACCATTGATTGCAGATTGCGAAAGAGTCCGGCAAAAGCGACTGTCAAGCCTATGAACAAGGGTGGCACAAGCCAGGGATAGCTCTTGATCGTGGCGGTGAATAACAAAAATTCACTGGTGAAGATCCCAAATGGTGGCAAACCGGCAATGGCACAGGTCCCAATCAGAAATCCCCAGCCAACAAACGGCTGGGTGTGGAGAAGGCCACGGATTTGGTTTATAGCCTGAGAACCGGCAATATGGGCAACATGACCAACCGTGATAAAAATTGCAGATTTTGTCAATGAATGGACGATCATGTGCAGCAGCGCCCCAAATGTGGCCAGTGGACCACCTATCCCAAAGGCAAATGTTATCAATCCCATATGCTCAATGGACGAATAACTGAACATCCTTTTCACATCGTACTGCCGGTGGAGTAAGAGTCCGGCCACTGAGAAGGAGAGCATGCCGAAACCCATCATCAGATTCCCGGCAAGATGCGTACCAAGAGCTGGGTCAACCAGCATTTTAAAGCGGACAATTGCATAGAGGGCAACGTTGAGTAACAGCCCGGAAAGGATGGCCGACATGGGGGTCGGGCCTTCTGAATGGGCGTCTGGCAGCCAGTTGTGCAGAGGGACGAGACCAACTTTTGTGCCATAGCCGACAAGCAGAAAAACAAAGGCCAGAGCCATTACCCCTGGATCCATTTTGACGGCATGGTCCTGTAACACCGTCCAGAGTAATCCGTCATCATGCCCCGGGACCACCTTTTCAGCTGCAAAATAAACGAGGATAGTGCCAAACAGGGCCTGGGAAATACCAACTCCGCAAATAATGAAATATTTCCACCCGGCCTCAATGGATTCAGGAGTCCGGTAGAGGCTGACCAGTAAAACAGTTGTCAGGGTTGCCCCTTCAATAGAGACCCAGAGTACGCCGAGATTGTTGGTGGATAAGGCAACGAGCATGGTGAAAAGAAAGCCCTGATACATTGCATAATACAGTCGCATTCTCTTGTCATCAACTCGCCCGATCGCCACCTCATGGGCCATATAACGGCCTGAAAATATCGCTGTCGTCATGCCGACAAAGGCATTGAGCAAAAGGAGGTACACATTGAAGGCGTCGATGTAAAAAAACTTGCCGGGTGACAGGATTGGACCATACCGAAAGACATCAAGGGCAATAATCAATGTGGTTACAAAGGTACAGATGCTGATAGCCACATTAATACTCCCGGCGGACCGCCAATGGCCGATAAACCCAAACAGGAAGAGACCCGACAGAGGGAAAAACAAGGTCAAACTGAGAGCAATCATTTTTCGACCTCTGTCAAATGGTTGAGACGATCGGTATCGAGACTGCCGATTTCCGTTCTGATATGGAAGAAGAAAACACCAAAAAGAATTGCCGCGACCAGTACGTCAAAGGCAATCCCCAGTTCAACGACCATCGGCATGCCACAGGTGGCGACTACAGCAGCAAAGAACAGGCCGTTTTCCATGGACATAAAGCCCACCACCTGGGTCACTGCTTTCCGCCGCGATATTATCATCAACATACCGATCAACACGACCGCCAGTGAAATTGCGATAGTATTACGAGTGGCCAGGAGGGACAATGCACGAATCGGTAAAGCGACATAGTAGCTAAAGAGGACAAGCGAGGCAGCGAACAGCATAATTAAAGAAGGATTTGTGATGCTCTCTATCTCACGGTTGATATCGAGGCGTACAACCAGGCCGCGTAATTTGTTGGGAATAAAGAAGACCTTGAGAAATAACGTCAGAGCGGCAGAGATGAGCAGCTGATATTTTCCGGAAATAAGTGCCATGATGAGTGTCGCGAAAAACAACAACAGGCCCTGCAGGGCAAAGGTGTTAATCATGCTGTCCAGCCTTACCTGGGCCAGCATGAGAAAAGAGGACAATAAAATCAAGGCAGCCAGCATCAGGACCACCTGCTCGGGAAGAGACAGTGTCGCAATTAACATATTAACGTACCTCGAGGATAATATGGCTCATCATTCCGAGCAACGAAAGGATAAAAGCCAGGCCAAGATATTGTGGTGCACGAAAAAGTCGCATCTTGGCCTGAGCGGTCTCGACAACAGCCAAAAACAGGGCCAGGAGTAACAACTTGCAACTGACACTTACTGCCCCGAGAAGAAGATCTCCCGGGCGCAGCGTCAAGGCGACGCCCAGGGGAACTATCAAATTTACAATCAAGAGAGAGTAGAGGGTGAGTTTGAGCATGGCCGCCCATTCCATTAAGGCCAGATGACGGCCACTGTATTCCAGAATCATGGCTTCATGGATCATCGTCAATTCAAGATGGGTGGCAGGGTTGTCAATTGGAATGCGCCCTGTTTCAGCGATTGCAACGAGGATTAAGCCCAGCGAGGAAAAGATAAGCGACGGATAGAGTATAAGAGAGCCCTGGGACAAATGCGCTATAACCGTTGATACGTTTGTACTGGAAGCATTCATTGCCAGGGTAAAAAAAGCCATGAGCAGAGCAGGTTCTGCAAGAGAAGAGATCGTTACTTCACGGGAAGATCCCATTCCCCCAAAAGAGGTGCCGACGTCCATGCCGGCGAGGGAAAGGAAAAAACGGGCAAGGGATAAAAAACCAACGAGGACTATAACATCAGCCAGGGCAGCGGTCGGCAATTGTACGGAGATTACCGGGACGACAGAAACCGCCACAATTGTGACACTAAAAACCACATAGGGGGCAATCCGGAAAACAAACGATGCCGTATCTGCGAGTACTACCTGTTTTCTGGAGAGTTTGAGCAAATTCCGGTACGGTTGCCAGGGCGGCGGACCCTGCCTGTTTTGCAGTTTGCATTTCATCCACTTGACCAGGCCCGCCATAAATGGGGCGAAGAAAACGACACAGAGAGTTTGAACAATTGCAAAAAGCCAGCCGTTCATACAATCACCCACAGCAAAAAGAGTAAGGTAAAGAAAGAATAGGCAAGGTAGACACGAAGGTTTCCTCCCTGGATGCGAGATGTCCTTTGGGCAATTTGCAGGAGGAGCTTGCCTATGGGGATATAGAATACCAGCCAGCTCCAGTCGCTAATCTTGATGAAATATCGTGGTCCTCTCCCCGGTTGCGCCGGTTCAGTCTTTTCAAAAATACACCAGACAAACGAAAAAATGCGGCGTATGGGCATGGAAAAGGATGCGGCGGTGTATTGCATGCGGGGGGTGAGCGGACCAAACCCGCAATCCCAGGCAGGAGCAATACGAATGCGATTGTCACGTTTTAAGGGATGAAGAAAGAAAAACACGATCAGCCAGCTCACCAAAAGTCCGAGCAGGACAGAGGGCGCGCCATATGAGGCAGTCTGTTTGTCTATCGGAGTCAGCCATAACCAGCTGTTACCGGCAGCTTTTGCTAAACCAGTACCAAGGAGTTGTTCCGGAATGGTGCTGATTGCGATTACTGTCCACGTTGGGAATATGCCAAAACCGAGGCAGCACAGGGCCAGAATAACCTGGGCAGACTTCATGCCAAAGGAAACTTCCTGTGCCTCCGCCGCTTGTCTGCTTCGCGGACGTCCGAGGAAAATAACCCCATACACTTTGACAAAACAGGCAATCGCCAGGGCACTCGTTAAGGCAAGCATGGCTGATGCTACCGGAATCATTGCTCCCAAAATACCACTTTTCAGCACCGTCCCCTGCAGTGCTGCTTGAAAGATCAGCCATTCGGAAACAAATCCGTTAAATGGAGGAAGCGCGCAAATGCTGATGCAGCCAATCAAAAAGCAGATTGCAGTCACCGGCATTCTCCGTACCAGTCCGCCCATATTTTCCATATCATGGTGGTGACTCTGCTGCAGTACCGCGCCTGCCCCCAAAAAGAGCAGGCTCTTGAAAAGAGCATGGTTTAAACAATGATAGAGGGCGGCAATAAGAGCAACAGCGGCAATTCCCGTGTGACCAGTTGCCGAAAAAATCATCGACAAGCCGAGGCCAATATAAATAATGCCGATATTTTCAACGCTGTGGTAGGCCAGTAACCGCTTGAGGTCGTGCTGCATGAGAGCATACAATACCCCCAGCACGGCTGAAGCCGCGCCAATCAACAGCACCAGAACCCCCCACTGCCACAGGATGCCCCCTAAAAGGTCCCAGACAAACCGAATAAAGCCATACACTGCCACCTTGAGCATAACCCCGGACATGAGGGCTGAGACATGTGAAGGTGCCACCGGATGGGCCTGTGGGAGCCAGACGTGCAGTGGCACGATTCCGGCCTTCATGCCAAAGCCGACGAAGGCCAGCAAAAAGGCGATGGTCGCCCAGGTCGGGCTCAACTGGGCGGTGGCCATTGCGTAAAAGCTGAAACTGCCGCCAAAAGCAGCAAGAACGCCATAGGCAAGGAGAATAATTGCGCCACCGATAACAGCCATCAGCAGATAGAGAAAAGCAGCACTGCGATTTTCTGCTTTGTGATGCTCGAATACAACCAGAAAATAACTTGAGACAGACATGATTTCCCAGGCGACCATAAAGGAAAAGGCATCCGTTGCCAGTAAAACAAAAAGCATTGCGGCAACAAACAGGCCTGTAAAAAATGTTAGAGTCCCAGGCGGTTGTGGCCCTCCTATATGCTCCTTTATATAGTTAGGTCCGTAGCATGCTGTAATCGAGGTGATGGTTCCAACAATAAAGAGAAAAAAACCGGATAGGGGGTCGATGTGTAAAAGCACTTGCCGCCAGGGGAGGCCGAGGGGGAGGCCAGCCTGCTCAGTTGCGACAGTCAGCAAGGCGAGTGCTCCACCCCATGCTGCAGCAATGCCGGAAACACCGAGGAAAATAAACGACAACCTGACCAGCATAAGGGGCCATCGTTGAAAGAACAATGGCACAATTGAAGAAAGTAAAGCTGACAAAACAGCGAATTGAGCAAGAGTTAAAGACATGCCTGAATCCCTTGTGCAGTATTAATGATCAGAAGCAGAGTGCAATTCTAACGGACTGCATCCGATAAAAAAGCACAGTGGGAGTGTTCAGAATTCTGTGTCAGCCTCACTACCTTCCCAATCCTGCTTCACCGCTGGAAGTCTGTCGGATTTAAAGTTTACATTCCACGCTTCACTCGAACAGGGGCAGCAAAATATTTCATTTAGCTGGTAACCCATATCATCCGAGCGACAGATAACCATCAATCCGGGGTCAAAACTGCTCTATTTACCTTGCTCTTTGACATCTTTTTAAATGATTAGAGCAAATATCCGCTTTAAATTCCATGCCATGGACATAAGTACCCATTCCCAGAAAACGGCCTTTACGTCTCGCAGGAAAACTACCGAAAACCCTAAACATGTTTGATGATGCCAAAGACTGTCTCAACCGTGCTCTTTCTTCTGGCATAAATTTTTCAAACCGTTACAGTCTTGATTTTCTGCCTCATCTTGTCAATAGATTTTGCATCTTCAGGTAAAGAAGCAGGTGTAATAAATCGCGGGCAAGTGTTGGGTTATGCCAGTCTCTCTCTCTGGAGTAATATCCGGTGCTGGATTAGGACAACAGGTGCAACACTGTGATATGAAAACGAGTGAGCTTGCCGGTATGGTTCTGTCACCACAACCTGACCGGAGGTTCTCATGCACAGGTACAGGCACTCGCTACCAGCTGATGTAGAAAAAGTTGATGTATAACCGCACCAAACGGATTCAAGTTCCCCTCGATTTTTGCAACCCGCCTCTCCCGTTCACACTCCCAACTATCAACCGGATCTTGCCGATTCCAGGCAGCAAACAACTTTAAAGGACTGGACGACTGGTCTTGAAGCTGCGAAGTTGCTAATTACCCCGAAAGGGAATCTCGAACCTGCAGAAACAATGCTGCTTTATCGGTATGAAACGCCTGTTGTACTGGAGACGAGCAATTGAGGCATCTGTCTTCTCTTTGTGCTACAATTCAGGTCGTTTGTGTACGTCCTCAAATTGAAAATACATCGTGAAAATATGACAAAGAAAGAACCCCGCCAAAAGCTCTACAACGGCGAGATCGTAGCCGGTTCTTTGCTGATTCCAGAGAGCAGAAAAATTGCGGGGCTCCTTCTTCAGAAGGTATCAGCAGAAGAGTGGTACAATGCTGTCGTCATCGAAAATGTTCTCCAGAAAAGAAGTCCTTCTTCTGCACAACGGCAGGCTGTTTTGATTAGAAATCGACTGCAGCGCATGACGCCGGAACACTGGGCCCTGGTCAAAGAGGGGAATGCAGAGGTCGCCACTCAGGCCCTCCTTGCTTCA
>JALNVI010000085.1 GCA_023231425.1 Desulforhopalus sp.
GCTGCCAATCAGTCGTCTTTTGCGGCAGTTCCAGGAAACACATCAGCACATGGCCTTTGTCGTCGATGAATACGGTACTGTCATCGGCTGTATAACACTGGAAGATGTGCTGGAACGAATTGTTGGACCTGTTGAAGATGAATTCGACACAAGTCCGCTGCAGATCAAACCCGATGGCCCGGGAAAATTCATCATTCCCGGCGGAACTGGAATTGATATCGTGAACCAGCGACTCAAGCTCCATCTCAGCAGTATGGAGGCTGAGACTCTGTCGGGACTGTTAACGGAAAAGACAGGCCAGGTGCTGAGCGTTGGAGATCGGATTGAACTTGATGGGGGGACGACGGCTGAAGTGCTGGAAATTACGGGTTCCCGCGCCACAAGCATCCGTATGGAGTTGTCACCGCACCCCCCTGTCGAAAACTGAATGGCTTTATGGAGCTGTCTCAACTGCTGAGAAATCGGCCTAACGTGCGCCTGTTTGAAAATTCGTAGAAAAACTGTCGTACCATTGACGCGGTTTCAGTATTTTCAACGTACGATCTTCGTCTTCAAGTTCGATTCCCACCCCCAGAATCCCGTATTTGGCATACATTCCACCTCGTATCTTTTTTTCACTCAGCTGCACATCGGCCAGCACCAGTAATTGTTCACCGGCAATGCGAACCTTTCTGAGAAGAATGGACTCTCCGTTCAGTAACACCGTGGTCTCGCCGGTCACGTTTTTAATCGTCAACAGATCGTTCACCCACTGTCTCTTCTGCTTTGCGAACAGATGCACAAGCAGGCCGCTGTCACTCAGGTACAGGTTCAAGGCCGCATTCAAAAGCAGAGGACGCTTCCAGGTCATGCGACCATGTTTGATATCAAGCTGCCCCCACCAATCTTCGGCCTGTGTACCCTTTTTGCTGAGAAGAGAGCCGTTTTCTATTCTCAGCCTGGTGCCTGAAACATCAAAGATCATCTTCCCCAGATTTCCGTCAGCAAGACGGGTGTTGATACGAAGGTCACCCCTGATTGTCTGGTCTCTGACGTTAACTTCGACTCCGTCTGCCAGAATGTCGAGATTGCCGCTGCCTGAGGCTCCATTGAGGGAGAACTCTCCGGTAACCTTACCTTTGCCGGAAACAATTGATATGCCTGTATTTTCTGGGAGATAACTGTTGTAGACAGTAATATCCGGAATTTCAGCAGCTCCCAATCTGACCGATGTATCCAGATCCTGCAGCCCTTGAATCGAGTCGAAGTTTTTGGCCACTGAGGTTATCTGAAAATCGTTTCCGTTGATGTCTGCGACGGTTTCCCCGAGCCTGCGCAGTGAGAAAGACTTTATAACGCTCTCAAGTTTTGCCACAGATGCATCTGCCTTCCCTTCTATCCGCGCGGTGAGCATTCCCGATCCGTTCGCCTCAAAATCGAGAAACCTGCTGCCCAGATTATCAGAGGCAATCAGTAACTTGCTGCCGGGAGACATCTGCCCGTCAAGAAGCCGCAGATCAGCGCTCAGCTGACCATTTCCCGAAAATTTCAATCCCTGGGAATTTTTGAGAAAGCTGTTAATGAAATCGATATTCGCCACTGATCCTTCAAGTCTGACGGCTCCACTCAACGGAGGCGGCGCATCCGGTTTCTCTGGCTGAAGAGAGTCTGGACCCATCTTCAATTTTGCCTCACCGATGGTAATACGTGTTTCTAAAGGTTTTGTTTCACCTGCGGCGGAAGCTGCCTGCATCAGGATGCGGGTTCCGGAAATATCCAGAGAACGGTTCTCCGGGTCGAGGTGTTTGATCAACAGGTCCAGTTCAAGTTTTCCGTTTACAGGTTGTTTGAGCAGCATACCAGTGACATTCTCTCCAGCCAGGTGAACATTGCCGGAAAAACGGCTGCCGTCAAAGGCAATATTACCGCTCGTCCGGGCAGACCCAGAACTCAGCTGGAACGGCGGATTTTCCGGCAGATATCCGTTGAGTATTTCGAGGTCGGGCACCAGCGCATCCTGCCACTTTGTTTCAAGTTTCACCAAATCATGCCGGGTGCGGACATCGACCGGCGGGCTGCTTGCAGTCAACTGCAAACCCTTGCCGCGCAGCAGCAGCCTGCCATCTTTCAGCTGATGCAATTTCATATTCCGCAGACCCATTTGCAAATGAATTTCCTCATCTTCAGCTGGCTGCTGAAGCTCAACTGAAACATGACCGGCACCGCTTGCTATAAATCCTGAAAAACTGCTGTACAGTCTGTCGGACTGGACCTTCAGGAGACTTCCCGAAGCAAATCGCCCTTCATGCACACGCAGATCAACATGGACAATGCCTTTGCCACCGAATTCCACCGCCGTTCGGTCAGAGAGAAAATCGCTGAGAAAATCGATATTGTCGGCCTTGCCTTCCAGCTGAAGAACGCCACTGAACGGCGGACTCCCCTCAAAATTCTTGAGTTCATTCAACGGTACTGCAGATGTAAGCCTTCCCTCTATGATTTTCAGCTCCGTCCGGAAAGCTCTCTGACCCGTCTGACCTGCACTCTCCCGAACCTGGTGGGCCGTTTGCAGCTCAATACGTGTACCAGAGAGGTCAAGTTGGCGCTTGTTGATGTCGGCCTGTTTCAGATGCAGCTCAAGCCCGAGTCTGCCTGTTACTGATTTGTTCAGAACTTCGCCACTGACATCTTCTCCAGCCAGTTCAAACATGCCAGAAACAACACGGTCGGCGTAGTCAAGGTACCCGTTCAGACGTGCGCGGCCAGCGCGCATCCTAAACGGCATTTCGCCCGGGAGGTAACCATTCAACACGGAGATATCCGGCATTACAGCCTCATCCCATTGCAGTCGTACCACAGGTTCCGCCAGCTTCTCACTGAAGTTGACAGGCGGGGCGGTGAGAAGCAGGTGAAAGGCCTCTCCCTGCAGGAAGAGCTGCTCTTGCGGTTTTGTATGCATAACGATATTTTTCAGTTCCACCTGCAGTTCTGTTCTGGCTTCACCAGACCTCGAGCTGACATCCCCCTTCACCGTCCCTGCCCCGCGGATACTGTACCGGTCACCTGAACCGGAATCATTTTGCTCATCCAGTTCAACAGCCAGATCAGGTGAATCGATGGAAAGCTCACTGCCTTCTCTCAGCCGCCCCTTTTCGATCAGGAGATTTGCGTTGAGCGAGCCCCTTCCTTTAAGCTGCAACCATCCACTGTCACTGAAATAACGGTTGAGGATACCAAATGAGGAGAGGTCACCGTTCAAGCCAATGCGGCCGGAGACAAACCCGGCGGTTGCCGGGCCGTCCGGTTCTCCCGGCACAAAACGATCAAGCCGTAATTCGATATCACTGTCCAAAGAGGTCCCGATAGACTGCAAGCCGGACATGAGGATGCCGGACTCCATCTGCAGCGCTCCTCTCTCTAAAGCCAGCGCGCCATCGCTACCAAATGTCAACTGGTTGAGTTGCAGCCCTCCACGTCCTGTAAAGGTATAGGTATCAATGTTGATCTGATTAATATCTGCAATGTCGGCTTGCCCTATTGTAAAAGCCCAGCCGGGCCCGGTTTCGTTTTGTTCAATGGAAGGCGGAATGTTGATCGTCTCAAGAGGTTTCAGAGGGGCAAGCCGGGCCGCCGGAGCAGCAGAATTTCGGCTTGCAGTCGCACCCGGGCTCCCGGTAATCTTTGAGTTCACAGTTACCGTAAGACCTGAGATGGTTGAACTCTGCAGGTGTATCGTTCGGGAAAACAGTCTCCATGGCACCAGGTCGAGTTCACCTCTGGATATCAAAACCGACCACTGCCGTTGCGGATTCCGTCCCTCCATCTGCAGATTATTAACATGCAGATGCCCCGGCAGAAACGTCCACCCCGAGGACCATGCTATTTTAAAATTATCAGGATTACTGCTCAGCTTCTGTTGTATAAACGTCACGTTCAAAAACAGGTTTGCTGCCACCAGGTACACGAGTCCAGGCATACCTGCCAGAACAATGAGCTTTATCAACCAGTTACCCTTTGAGGGCGGAGTGCGATCCATCAGTAAATTCCTCCTCAGTTCTATGGGGGAGTGTTTTTTACCCCTGGTTTGGTAGGGAACGTTCAGATATAATTACCACTCAAACACCATCAGCCTTTTTTAATATCTTTTAGAGGTTGCAAACAGTCTGCATTTATGGGTTCCTTAAATATAATAGACATCATGCTTTTTGATAAAGATGGGGCTGGTCGTGAAAATCATCAAATGAGAGAAACGATTCCCTCATGTTCCGTGTGCCATTATGTTCCACTTCGTGGCCGAGGATCAGCTCAAAAAAGATGTTGTCAGCGGTGCAGCCGCCTTTCTCCTCACCGATATATAAAAGATGCTGGCCAGGACGCAGGGCCTGCCAGATGCGGGAGGCCAGGTCATCTTCCTGGGGCCAGGCGAGGATAAACAGATCGACTTCAGGATGAAGCCGCAGATACTCCAGGGAATCCATTTGCTGGACAATATCAAGATAGCGGCTCTGCGGAAAATCAGGCCAGGTTTTGTTATCAATGGAGGTTAGCATCCTGATGCCGTATTTGCCGAGCCAGTGCCCGAGCCAGCCGACACCTGCCCCGAGTTCAACAATGCGTGTAAAATCGGCACAAAGCAATTGCAGTGATCTTACGAATTCATCGGTGAGAAGCACAAAGGACTCGCCGACGTAAGATTCCCGAACCTGGATGGTCAGCAGGTGTTTTTCTCGGTCGAATTCCCCGGCTTCGACCCACAGGCGGTCAGTATAGATAGAGCTCCTGATCTGGGCGTTTGTCGGCAGTCGCAGACTGTTTTGTGAAAAGGTTCGGCGCAAAAGAGAATGATTTCGCTCACATGAACGTTCAGGAACTGCTGTTTTTTTCGCTGACAATAATTGCATATATTCCCCTGAGCAACAGAGTTCGATCGGTCTTTCCCTGTGGGAAAAATCGAACTCTGCCAACTCTGCTGTTTGTTCTCCCTAACCTTCTCTATTATAAAAAATGAACGCTGTTAAAATTCCATATAATCAATTGAGCCAGGAAATATTGAAGGCTGTTGTTGAAGAATTTATAACCCGTAATGGTACGGATTATGGCGCAGACGAAATGTCACTTGAGACGAAAATTGCCCAGGTGTTGCTGCAACTTAAAGCTAAAGATGCCTTTATTGTCTTTGATCATGAGTCCGAAACCACGACCATCCTCAAAAAGAATGATAAAAATTTAAAATATATTGAGGATAGTTGATCTATACAGGAAACAGAGCACAATAAACACCAGGGAACCTTGAATAACCAGTCTTTCACCCCTCTTCTTCGTTACAGTAAAAAATTTATCCTCCGACAAAGCGAGGAACGAGACGTCGAGATATCAAGCATATACCTGCGGTAAATTTCTTCCTGTGCCTCGAATATGAACGAAAGACAAGATTATTCAAGGTTCCCTCCAGCAATGAAGCAACGACAAAAATCGATGCCGATTTTGTTACGATTCAACCTGCAAACAGTTCCGGTCAGCAACTGCACTTTTCTTGCGGTGGCTGAGGAAAACGTCAACCAGCAAAGGAGAATGTCATGGCACATGAAGTCACGATGGATATTTCCACCAGGTTCGTCCTCCACAAGGACGTGACGATCGAAGTCAAAAAGGATGGGCACAAGCTGGGAACTGTCCTTATCAGCAAGGGCAACATTGAGTGGGTTCCCACAGGCAATTCGGTAAACAAAAAACGCCTTTCCTGGACCAAATTTGCCAAACTGATGGAGGCCGAGGGCAAGGACATTCGGATCGAATAGTTACCCAATTTGTGTCTGCCGAGAGCGCACAGACACTACATACGGGGACTCTCCTGGCACATCACCCATACGCCCCTTCTGGTTGTAGAGACTGACGGCATTGGGACGAATATGACTCGAAAATGACTTTTTCTACAGACTCGTCAGGAACTAAGGAGAAACATGATCGATGAAACAGAACGTCACTAATCAGCCGACGCAAAAAGCCGCGCGGCTGATTAGTGATGTTCTTGCCGACTGCGTCAGCACCGCGATTATGCATCAAAACAATTAGCCCAATTATAAAATTGGGGAAGGAGCCTTCAGTGAATTATAAGATTATTAAGGTCCAAATGGAGAATGAATTTAAAATCTGTCCATCTTGTGGATATGAGGATGGATTTCATACTATGTTAAAAAAAGAAGGCCATGTTATGAGGTGGTTATTTATTTGTCCTTCCTGTCAAAATATTTTCGATATAGGTCAGACTTTAAAAGAGAACAATGAGATCAGGTCTTGAAAAATAATTTCATGTGATTTAAAAACAACCTATGCTAAAACCACTCAGAATATAATATCCAGGGGCGATATGCCATCCCACCTCTCAAGGAAACGCCAGGGAAAGAATTTTTCTGGAGAATGCAGATCGACGCATCTTTTTGGATGTTTTCGGAGCCGTAGTGGAAAAATAAAAATGGCTGTGTCACTCGTATTGCCTGAGGGACAACCATTATCACGCCCTGATCCAAACCTCATTCTTGGAATGCGGCAGTTGAACGGCGTATACACGCAGATCTTCAACCGCAGACATTCTCGCGTGGGGCACGTTTTTCAAGACCTGACCCTGTCGTTTACTGATACGGAGCATTATCTCCATAAAAATTATATCAAAAAAGTATGTCAGAGATTAAACCTGGTATTTACAAACATTATAAAAACAAGAAATATAAAGTTATTTGCCAGGCGACACACTCAGAAACAAGAGAAGAGGTTGTTGTCTACCAATGTTTATATGGTGACTACAGCATGTGGGTGCGGCCGAAAGAGATGTTTACTGAAGTAATTGAAGTTGAGGGGAGAAAAATTCCAAGGTTTGAGTTTATCTCTGAAATTTGAATCTTTTTATTATATTAACTTCACTTGAAGTACAATCCATACCATTTAAAGTACGAGACTATGACAACAGAAAAAGATAATTCCCAAAGCAAAGACCCTCTGCATGGAGTAACTCTAAAAAACATGCTGGAAGACTTAATAGAATACCATGGTTTTCCCTACCTTGCGGAGAAGGTAAAAATTAAAGTATTTGGTGTGAATCCAACCTTTAACAGCAGTTTAAAATTCCTTCGTAAAACCCCCTGGGCAAGAGAGAAAGTTGAAAAACTCTATGTCTATCATTTTGTGATTCGCAAAGAAAAAGAGCGACATCGGAAAAATGAAAAATAGTTGGATAAAAGCTGTAACATGTCCCCAGATTTTCCAACCAGCACTTCCCTTCAAAAACAACGGGGCAGGTTAATCTTCCAGTTCCTCAAGGGCCTCTTCTGCAGCGAGCAGAGCGGATTCAACAGCATCTCTCTTCGAAGGTGGGATAGATCATGCAGTCATGTTAGGTAGTGTACTCACACAGATTTCGTCTGATTTACTAACAAACACCTGGTATGTCTTGTGGTTACCCTCGTTCGTATTTGCATTAATTCTTGCGTTTCCTCCGTCGAAATTAAAATTCTGGCGGCGCTACCTTGCTGCACTTTTTTTCTATATTCTCATTCAAGTGGTTTTAATTATAATTACCATAGAGTCCATCGGACGTACCGTGGAATCTGGTGATGATGGAGCTGCATTGATGCTTCTGCCGGGCTTAATGGCCTTTCCTTCAATATTGATGCTGTTCCTTCTGATTTTGCGTGGATTTATCTGGCTAGCGCGCATTCTTTGGCGGTATATTGGTAATAGAAATGTCTTCTCTAGTTAGTCGATTTTTCAATCAGAAGCATGTAGCACCTGACCAGGCTGTCAAAAATCGTTCCGGCCAAAAAACGGCCTCCATTGGACGTTAATTTTGAGTAATCAGTAAGTTAGCGTATCCCGCCCCCGTTCGCAATTCGCCCCCCACCCATTTTGGCAAGCCATTCGACCCCATTCGCCGGTCAGCACAGCGATTAGCCAGATTCAAAATGTAAATACATAAAATTAAGGTTGATGATAGTATCACATGATACTATCATGAGGGTATGAAACCACCATATGAAATAACGAAGACGATTTTGACGCTCTATGGAGAGATCACTGAGGCGCTGGGAATATGTCAAAGTATAATGCTGGTAAAGCCAGAGGCCCATCTTCGTAGACAGAATCGCATAAAAACTATCCAATCTTCATTAGCCATCGAAGGAAATACGTTAGACATCAAAAATGTTACTGCTCTTCTTGATAACCATAAAATCATAGGTCCAGAAAAAGATATAATCGAAGTAAAGAATGCCATAACAGCTTATGACCAGCTAAATGGGTTCACCCCCCATTCTATAGCCCATTTTCTGAAAGCACACTCTTTTCTTATGAAAGGGCTTGTTATTAACCCAGGAGAATTCAGAAAAAAACAAGTAGGAATTATGAGAGGGGAGAATATTACCCATACAGCCCCAACTGCTGACATGGTTCCCGGGTTAATGAATGATCTTTTTAAGTATCTAAAATTTGATAATGACCTGGAAATAATCAAGAGTTGTGTTTTCCATTATGAGATGGAGTTCATACATCCATTTGAGGATGGGAACGGAAGAATGGGAAGGTATTGGCAAACTCGGTTACTAATGAATGTAAATCCCATATTTGAATTTGTACCCATAGAAAAGCTTATCAAAGATCATCAGCAGAAATATTATGATGCATTATCAAAATCTGATAATACAGGTAAATCAACGATATTCATTGAATTCATGTTAGATATCATAAATAAGACATTACGTGATACAATAAAAAAATCAAAGGGTACTAATGCTGACTTTTCTAAAAGAAAAGAATATGCTTTATCGGTGATAGAAGGCTGGTTTGATAGAAAAAAATATATGACAGTCTGTAGAGGAATATCCTCAGCGACTGCAAGCAGAGATCTTAAGAAGTTACTTGAAGAAGGGATAATAGAATCATCTGGATCTGGAAGGATGACTAAATATAAAAAGATAACAAGCTTTTGAAGCAGTCAGCTCTTCTGTCACAAAATTTGCTGTTCTGCTTCGCAGGCAGATTTTCCGCAAGCTTACGAGCTGCAGCTTAAAAGAATGTTATACAATAAAAAATAAAAACAGATGAAAACAAAAGGGAAGTTGATCAGATGGAATGAAGATCGAGGTTTTGGGTTTATAAAATCTCCAAAAGTAAAAGGAGATATCTTTATTCATATTTCTGAATTAAGGACGATGTCCAGAAGACCTCTGGTAAATGATATAATTTTCTTTGATTTGGTTACAGAAAAAAACGGAAAGAATAAAGCTATCAATGCGTTAATAGAAGGTGTAACTGTAAAACGGACTCAAGGTAAAACAAAAAGACAAAAGAAAAAAAGCGGTGTTGTCAATCAACTTATCTTCCTCTCCATAATATTAATTCTGATTGTTGTGGCATATAAAAGCTATCCTGCATGGTCAGCAAAAGTAGTTGAATCTTTACCGGTAAACCTTGTTAAAGAAGATTTCTCAGGTTTTCAATGTAGAGGTAAACAGTATTGCAGTGAAATGACATCATGTAAAGAAGCAAGATTCTATTTGAAGAACTGTCCCAATGTGAAAATTGACGGGAATCATGATGGAGTTCCTTGTGAATCGCAATGGTGTAATTAGTTAAAACGCAGGCTGATGCCTGCTCGGACGGCGTGATCACAGCGCTGTTTAACTTACGATTCTTACCGACTGCATTGGCAAAAATCGCGCCAAAATCTCCAC
>JALNVI010000086.1 GCA_023231425.1 Desulforhopalus sp.
GCCGGGAATATGGCAAAGAAGCGCTGCAGAGCAAAAAGGCTCTCATTATTACAGGAGCACCATCATGCAACAACTCAGCGAAAACGAAAAAAACCGACAGATCAACCGCGAGGCCATAACCTCTGTCCTGCTCTATCTCGCTTTTTTTCTCTGGTGGTATTTCACCGGTTACGGCATTGCCGAAAGTGGCACCCCGGAGACCTACACCTATATCTTTGGCCTGCCGATGTGGTTCTTTCTCAGCTGCATCGTCGGTTACGTCCTCTTCTGCGTGGCCAGCATTTTCGTGGTGCGACTGGTCTTCAAAAATTTTGATCTCGGCAGCGAGGTGGAAGAATGACCTCCTACCAGATTATCCTCATCGGCGTAGTGATCGCCTATCTCTGTCTCAACCTCTTTATCGGCCTGTTCATCAGCCGCCGTCAGGCGCGCGGCGAAAAGAGCATGGGTTTTGTCAACGACTACTATATCGGCGGCCGCTCCATGGGTGGACTGGTCCTGGCGATGACACTCATCGCCACCTTCACCAGTGCATCAAGCTTTATTGGCGGGCCGGGGATCGCAGCAGCGAAGGGACTGGCGTGGGTCTATCTGGCAATGATCCAGGTACCCACCGCTTTTATCATCCTCGCTATCCTCGGCAAGAAATTTGCCCTCATCTCCCGTAAAACCGGCGCGGTCACAGTGACCGATTTCCTCCGCGCCCGCTATCGCTCGAAAGCAGTAGTGCTCATCTCTTCGCTCTGTCTCGTGCTCTTCTTTCTCGCTCAGATGATGTCACAGTTCATCGGCGGCGCGGTGCTCTTTCAGACCATCGCCGGGCTGGATTATGTTTACGGCCTGCTGCTCTTTGGCGTAGTAGTCATCCTTTACACCGCCATCGGCGGCTTCAAGGCGGTGGTCACCACCGATACCATCCAGGGACTGGTGATGGTGCTCGGTTCGATCATCCTGCTGGCAACCATCGTCTATCAGGCGGGCGGTTTCGAGTCCCTGACCGCACGGCTGCACGTGGTGACACCAAACTATGCCGACATTACCGCCGGTGGCACTATCAGCAAGAGCTGGCTTATGTCCTTCTGGGTTCTAGTGGGAATCGGCGTACTCGGCCTGCCACAGACCGCGGTGCGCGGCATGGGTTTCACCAACACGAAGGCACTGCACGCGGCGATTATCTACGGCACCATTGTCATCGGCTTTCTCATGCTGGTGATGCACATCTCCGGTGTCTTCGCCCCGGCAGTTATTGACATGGGGGTGCTGAAGTCCACGGACTACCTCATCCCGACCATCGTCACCCAGTACATGAATCCGGTGGTGGCGGGGCTCTTCATCGCCGCACCTCTCGCGGCGGTAATGTCCACCGTCTCCTCCCTGCTGATCCTCGCCTCGGCGGCAATCATCAAGGATATCTATCTTAATTATCTCGTCAGTGACGAAAAACGGCATGAGAAAAAATTTACCGCAAAACTGCCCGCCGCCTCCCGACTGACCACCGCTTTTCTCGGTATCCTCGTCATCCTCTTCGCGATTACCCCGCCGGACCTCATCGTCTGGATCAACCTCTTCGCCATGGGCGGTCTGGAGTGCGCCTTCTTCGCGCCGATCATCTTCGGACTTTACTGGCGGCGGGCCAACGCCACCGGCGCCATCCTCTCCATCATTGGCGGCATCGGCGGCTATCTTATCATCCAGTACAGCGGCTGGACACTGCTCGGCACCCATACCATTGTACCGTCGATGACAATCGCGGTGGGCAGTTTTGTGGTAGGAAGCTGGCTCGGCAAACCTCCGGAAAAAGAGGTGCAGGAGTTGTTCTTCGGGGAGTAATACCATTTACATTTTGTATTGGAGGATTCAAAGGCAGGGGGACGGGAAAAGGGAGACGGGAGGCAGGAAAAAGCAGGGCAACAAAACCTGATGACGTCCGTTGTGGTATGAGATTGTTTCAAGGTTCCCTTGTAAAAGACGGAACAGCGAAAAGATTTTTTGCCAACGAATAACTGCTCTAATCATACGAAAAAGGGCATTTTATATAAAAAAGACAAAGAATTTCACCGCGAAAGACACGAAGAGTAAAGATAGAACAACAACAATTCCCTGTTTAATTTTAAAATCTTTTTCTCAAAGTTTTTCGCTGTTCCGTCTTTTGCTTTTCCCTGTCTCCTGTCTCCCGTCTCCCGTCTCCTTTCTCCCCTTTTCCGTCCTTCTCCTTTTATTTTCCACGGAATTTTAAGTAATTACCATTATTTGTAACTTGCGCAGATACGCCCCATCGCCTCCACCGCCAGATCGATATCCTCAGGTGTGGTGAACATGCCGGGGCTGAAGCGCACCGCACCCCGCCCCGCCGTACCAATGGATTCGTGAACCAGCGGAGCGCAGTGCAAACCGACGCGGACGGCAATCTCAAAATCTCCATCAAGGATAGCCCCGACATCGTCCGGGTCAGCACCCTTCACGTTGACTGTTTCCACCGCAAGATGCGGCCGCGTGCGGCGGTCAACCGCCCCGTACATCTCCAGCCCCCTGATACCCGCGAGACCATCGTGCAGGCGGTGCATCAACGCCTCTTCCTCCCCGCGAATTTTTTCCAGCCCCTTCTCCTGCAGATACTTCAGGGCACAGGAGAGGCCAAGGATTCCCATATAATTGTGCGTGCCTGCTTCAAGGCAGTGCGGAAAATCCTGCGGCTGGCGAAGACTCTCCGAGGCCGTACCGGTTCCCCCAAAACGGGTTGGACGAATCTCACAGGAGGGGCTGAGTACAAGGCAGCCCGTCCCCGTCGGACCATAGATCGACTTGTGGCCGGGAAAGGCGATGGCACTTGCCCCCATGGCCTCCATGGAGACGGGGATCCTGCCTGCGGACTGGGAGGCATCAACGAGATATTCCAGGTCGAATTCCGCGCAGATTCTGCCAATCTCCTCCACCGGCTGAATCGTCCCCAGCACATTCGAAGCGTGGGTGACCTCCACCAGTTTGGTCTCGGGGCGGATGGCCTCACGAATGGCCTGCGGATCCACATAACCGTCACCGTCAAAGGGAATTATTGTTGTTGTGATTATCCCCTCCTCCTGCAGGTAAAACAACGGGCGCAAAACAGAATTGTGCTCCAGTCGGGTGGTAATCACGTGATCTCCCGGAGAGAGCATGCCCAGAATGGCCATGTTGAGGCCATCGGTGGCGCTCGCCGTAAAGATAACCCGCTGGGGATCCGAAGCGTGAAAGAAGGCTGCAAGATCTTCTCTTGTCTTCGTAATATGCGCTTCCGCCTCGAGGGCGGCGTCGTAACTCCCCCGGCCAGGAGAGACTCCCGTTTCGGCATAGAGGGAGATCATGGTGTCAAGAACACTCTTCGGCTTTGGCCAGGTGGTGGCGGCATTATCGAGATAGATCATGGAAAACTCCTGAAATAAGGGAAATGATCTGGGGAAAGACAAAAAGGGAGAAAGGAGGCAGGAAAAAGCAGGACAACAAAACCTGATGACGTCCGTTGTGGTATGAGATTGTTTCAAGGTTCCCTTGTAAAAAACGGAACAACGAAAAGATTTTTTTGCCAACGAATAAAAGCTCGAAAAAAATGCGGAAAAGGGCTTTTTATATAAAAGCGTAACTTCTTAAAAAGCTATGGAAAAAGACAAAGTCAAAAAGCGGAAAGGCAATTTTTACCGCGAAGAACACGAAGGACGCGAAGAGTAAAGATAGAACAACAACAGCAATTCCCTGTTTAATTTTAAAAATCTTTTTCGCCTTTCTTCGCGTTCCTTAGCGTTCTTCGCGGTGAAAAAAATGTTTTACCGTCTTTTGCTTTTCCCTGTCTCCTGTCTCCCGTCTCCTGCCTCCCCTTTTTCGCTTTTCCACGGCAAAAAAAAGGCTGCGGAGATAATCTCCGCAGCCCGGAACAACTGTAACCTTCATGTACCGGATATCAGGTACACACCTTCGGGTTGGGGAGGCCAGCGACCTTCCGTGCCCCGAGACGGAGCCCCTCAGGAAACATCGCATCAAGGGTGAGCAGGGAAAGCCCTGTTCCCTTCCGCAACTCCTTGTTCAAGGGAGCACGGAGATTATTTTCATAATAATCGCGGACAAAGTGAATAACCTGCCACTGCTCTTCCGACAGCTCGGCAATACCGGACTCTGCCGCAAAAGCGACCGCGAGCTCTTCATTCCATTCATCGGGGTCCCAGAGGAACCCTTCCCAGTCACAATAGACTTCCTGACCGGCAATGGTACGGAAGACGCGTTCACGCAGTCTTTCATTGGCCGATAATTCACTCATATCAGCTCAGGCCTTTCCTGCTGCTTTCAGCGCTGCGAGAACCCGTTCCGGGGTTGCCGGAAGTTCAGTAATACGAACGCCGCAGGCATCTTCAATGGCGTTGATTACCGCCGGAGCAGTGGAAAGCATTGCCATTTCGCCAACACCGGTGGAACCGAGGGTGCCCTCCTTCCGTGGAGTTTCGCGGGTGACAACCTCAGAGTCGAAAGAGGTCTTGAAGGTCGGAAACTTGAAGGTTCTCCAGTCTTTCGTCTCCCCGGCGACATAGATCTCACGCAGGGCATAACCAACCCCCATATCCATCCCGCCCTCCATCTGACCAGTGAAGTTGTTGGGGTTGATGATCGGTCCGGAGTCCACGGTGGAACTCATCTTCACGATCTTCACCTCACCGGTAGTGGTATCCACCTCAACCTCAGCCAGCTGAATGGACAGGACATCCGTTTCCGGAGACGGCCCCTGACCGGTTTTCGGATCGAGCGGTGCCGAATCCACCGTATTCCGCTTGCCGATGCAGCGAGTCTGTTTACCGGCATCCGTCAGTGCCTTGAAGGTTTTACCGCCTGCTTCATCCATTGCTTTACGCAATTTCTGAAGAGCGTCAACCGTCGCACCACCGATCATCAAAGTAACACGACTCCCGGAAGCCGGGCCAGCGGGAGAGGTATTACCGGTGCTGCGAAGCTGAACCCGAATCCTGTCCAGCGGCAGACCGAGAACTTCCCCGGCCAGCTGAATCATCATGGAATCAGTACCTTCACCAGGATCAGCCGCAGCGGCATATACCGTAATGATATCATCTTCACCAATCTCCACAGCAGATGAAGCCTGGTCACCGGGGAAACCGATACCAAAGGCAGCAGCACCAAGACCAACACCACGTTTCACTGCAGCGTTTTCAGCAGCATCGCGTTCTTTCTTCGCGCGATCCCACAGCGGTTTCATATCTTTACACTGCTCAGGGAAGGGCCAGACATCAACAACAACGTGACCGGTCGCCTTGGTCTGTCCAGTTTTCAAGCTGTTGATTCTCCTGAACTCCAGCGGGTCAATACCACATTTTTTTGCCAGCATCTCAACAGCGGACTCCAGCGCAAAGTGCACCTGTGGGGGACCCGCGCCACGGGCAGCGGAACCATAGGGATTGTTGGTATAGACCAGTTTGGATTCCACATGGATATTGGGCACATAATACGCGCTGGTCAACATGTGCAGAGCGCGGAGAATGAACTTGTGTCCGGCAGAATTGTACGCACCGTTATCGGCGACAAGATCCATATCAAGGGCGACAATTTTACCGTCAGCATTGGCCCCCAGTTTGAATTTCATATCGTAGGCATGACGCTTTGAGCTGATCAACATGGATTCATACAGACTCGGGGTGTAACGTACCGCGCGGTTGAAATGGAGTGCCGCCGCTGCGGTGAAACCTTCAGAGGTAATTTCAAGCTTCTGCCCGAAGTTCCCACCGGAATAGGCCTCTTCGTAGCGAACGCTGTCGAAACCGAGGGCATCCTGGATATTGGCTTTGTGGAGATGGATGTTGATACTGCGGCCGATGACGACGAGTTCGGCATCTTCACCCTCACCTTCCATGAAAGCAACACTGTTTTCCGGTTCCAGCGGGGCCTGATGGACGATCTGCGTGACAAAACGATCCTCAACAACCGTGGTGGCCTCTTTCCAACCCCTTGCAATATCGCCCTTGATCAACGGCTGCTCAAAACAGATGTTCGGGATATCCGGATGAACCCTCGGAGCACCTTCTGCCATGGCTTCTTCGGGAGAAGAAAGGGTTGGCAGAATACTGTATTCCACCTTCACTTTAGCAGCCGCGTCAAGGGCCTGTTCACGGGTCTCCGCAACAATAATGGCCACCGGCGCGCCAAGGCAGTGAACCTTGTCTTCACAGAGCAGCGGGCGGTCTTCTACTGCCATCTTGATGCGGTTGGTTCCCTTGATATCCTTTGCCGTCATGCCGCCAATCCAGCCGTGTACTTTTTCTGCCTCAGAGAAGTCAATTCCCTTGATTTCAGCATGGGAGTACGGGCTGAGAACCATGGCGATTTCGGCCGCACCGGGCATGTCGATATCCGCAGTAAAATTCGCGGTTCCACAGGCTTTGGCCATCGCACTGGGGCGGATATGAGAAACTCCCCGGGGGGGATCGGTCGGTTTCGGGGTAATGTCGTCCGGGTTAATCTCCCCGCGCATGAAAGAAGCCGCGAGCTGCACCGCCTCAATGATTTTTTTATACCCGGTACAGCGACAGAGATTGTGCCGCAGGGCATATTTTATCTCTTCATCTGTCGGATTCAGATTTTCATCAAGCAGCGCTTTGGCGGCCATGATCATCCCCGGAGTACAGAAACCACACTGAATGGCACCGGCAAGACAGAACGCCTTCTGCAGCAGATGCGGATTCTCAGAAGTCCCGAGGCCCTCAACAGTAATAATTTTTGCACCCTCAAGGCGGGAAACTTTGGTAAGGCAGGAGAGCGTAGCTTTTTTGTTCACAATCACCGTACAGGCACCACACTGGCCTTTTCTATCGCAGGACTGCTTCGCTCCGGTGAGCTTCAAATCGTCGCGCAACAGGTCAAGGAGCACCATGTTGTCATCGACGATGACCTCTTTTTCCCGGTCGTTAATCGTCAGTTTGATTTTTTTCACCTTTTCCTCCTCAGAAGAAAAACAATAAACAGGCAGAACACGCCCTGGCCTCTTTAGAATGAGGTCGCAGGCATATCTCCCCCCTTGCAACTGTTCTTAAAAAAAACGGCGACATCAATTGGAAATAGATGCCACCGGATAAATGCGTTTCCAAAGTACCAGCATCACGGGATTCCGCAACCTTAAAGACAGTGAAATGCTCCACGCGATCTGTAATTTTCTCGACAAAAAAACGGACTGAAATAAAAGATTCCAGCCCGTTACACAGGGAGATCAGAATTGAGGGTTTTTTTTTACATCGCTTTCCGGTATTTCACCAGATCGGCAACCTGAAGAATAGGCATGTTGTACTTATCGGCAACAGCAACAAGCTGCTCCCCCCGCATCATGGTCCCGTCGTCATTCATCAATTCACAGAGAACACCACAGGGCGCAAGCCCGGCAAGACGCATGAGATCCACCGTGGCCTCGGTATGTCCGCCCCGCTCCAGAACTCCGCCACTGCGGGCGCAGAGGGGGAAAACATGGCCGGGCCGATTCAAATCGGCAGGGGTGGCACCTTCGGCAACAGCGGTACGAATGGTAGTGGTACGATCCTTCGCTGACACGCCGGTGGTTACACCTTTAACTGCCTCAATGGTGACAGCGAAGGCGGTCCTGTTGACACAGGTGTTTTTCTCCACCATCTGTGGCAGATCCAGCGCCATCATGCGGTCCTCTGTCATACAGAGACAGACGATACCGCTGCAGCGGCGAATGAGCAGCGCCATCTGTTCTTCCGTGAGACTTTCGGCGGCAAAGATGAGATCACCCTCGTTCTCCCGATTCTCATCATCAACGACAATTACACCGCGCCCTGCGGCGACGGCATCTATTCCTTTTTGAACTCGTTCCTGATAACTGTCTTCAAATAACTGCATAACTTCCTCCTGCAGAAAAATTGGCATGAGAGCCCGCACAGTTTCCTGCGCCGGCACTTTCTTCCATCCGGACTGTGACCGTCGGCTCTGGACTGGTACCAGATCGGCGATTTCCCATTCCATGGCAAAATCGTTCGCGGGCTCTCCTTTTAAAAAACAGGAATACCGCCGGTGAGGAATTTCACCTCGCCCTGAAAAGACGGCGCAGACGCGCTGCCTTCTGCCTCAATTTTTCACACTGCGACCCTGTGTGATCGGACAGAGACTATACCACCTGACTGAAAGAGGGGGGTAAAAAAAATTCATAAATTCCAGTCAGGTACATTCACACCACCTGCATCACAACCCCGTTCATCTAAACTTTTTTCACATTATTTTCGTAACTTCTCAAAACCCCGTGGAAAACAAAAAAACATTTAAGAACAAAAAGGTAATCGAAATTAAAACGGGAAGGACGGAAAAGGGGGGGCAGGAGAAAGGAGACGGGAGAAAGGGAAAGGCAAAAGACGACAAAGACCGGATGGCCAGCGAAGCACATAAAAACGCGAAAGTTTCCATATATAAAATGCCATTTTTTCGCATGGTTAGAGTATTTTTTCGTTGGCAAAAAATCTTTTCGTTGGTCCATCTTTTACGAGGGGACCTTGAAACAGTCTCATCTCACAACGAACGTCATCGAGTTTTGTTGCTCTGCTTTTTCCCTTTTTTGTCTTTGTCTTTTTCTATAACATTTTGAGAAACACAAAATCCCCACCTGAAAGAATCAGGACGGGGATTTTTTTACTTACTTCACAGATGCTGCTGTATTACGCCATTCTCACGCGAGGGTAATGAAAGCCTTCTTCGCTGCGCCACAGACAGGACATTTATCCGGAGCTTCACCGAACTCAATGTAACCGCAGATCGGGCAGAGGTAAAAGTCGCTCACATCAAGATCTTTCCCGGCTTTGACAGCTTCAAGAGCTTTGGTGTAGAGCTGAGCATGGACCTTCTCAGCAGTTTCAGCGAATCTGAACATCGTCTGCGCTTTATGACCTTCCACTTCAGCCTGTTTGGTCATCGGGGGATACATATCTTCAAATTCATAAGTCTCACCGCCGATAGCAGCAGCAAGATTGTCGATGGTAGATTTAACCTGCTCAAGAGCCTTGAAGTGACCAGCGGCGTGAATACGCTCGGCTTCAGCAGTGGTACGGAACAGTTTTGCCACATTGGTAAAACCTTCCTTATCTGCTTTTTCAGCAAAAGAACGATATTTTTGGTTGGCCTGGCTCTCACCGGCAAATGCGGTACTCAGATTTTCAGTTGTTGTAGGCATAATGAAGCTCCTTGTGGAGGGCAAACCTCCGTTGAGGTGAAAAGGACTCTTCCCTTCGCGAACGGTGGGGAAAGAGTAACCGATATCCGGTTGTTTCTTTTTTTTATATACTCCATGTCCCGCAGAAACAGCATCTGCAGAGTGGAACGAGGAACAA
>JALNVI010000087.1 GCA_023231425.1 Desulforhopalus sp.
ACTGTTTCCACATGTGGTATTGTTCCAAATTTACAGGAGCTTGGAGAGAATACTTCATGTAATTTGGCGATTTCACTGCACTCCGTTAAAAACAGCGTGCGCAGTGAACTGATGCCTGTTAACCGCCGCTGGCCGGTGGAAGAACTGCTTGAGGCATGCCGTAATTATCCCCTGCCGAAACGCAAGCGAATTATGTTTGAATACACCCTGCTTGAAGGCATTAATGATTCACCGACAGACGCCCTTCTCCTCGCAAAAAAACTGCGGGACATCCCCTGCAAAATCAACCTGCTGAGCTTTAACGCCTGCCCGGAACTGCCGTTCCGCAGCCCGCCACGGGAGAAGATTTTGCAGTTTCAAAAGATACTGCTTGATGCCAATTACACGGTTTTTATTCGCAGCAGTCGAGGGTCGGATATTTCCGCAGCCTGCGGGCAGCTTGCTACAAAAAATCAGCAGAAGATCAAACCGATCTAAGGATTCTTAAATGTTCAGGATGCCCTCTCCTGCCATGCAAAGATGTTGAAATCGAATTAATAGTGCTCTTTTTATTGGGCGGAAATGGCTCACAGGTTATTTTCGCACCACACCTCTGCCGCTCTTAGAACTGGCCTTCTTCCGGTGGCAGAGGTGAAATTATTTTAGGAAAACAAGATGGGAAACGGAACAGATAACGACAGTAGGCAACGAAAAGTCAGCGAGGAAACACTGCTTAAAACCGCCAAAGAAATCGCTGTGAAATTTATTGAAACCGGACGGATAAACCCTGCGACATTCGACAGCGCGTTCAAAAATATTTATCGCAGCCTTGAAGAGACGATTCGCGGAGAGAAGCAATGATGAATCTTGCCCCACAACTCAACCACGCCCCGGACACAATCAAACGCATCCACATCATGGGGATCTGCGGCACTGGCATGGCCGCGCTTGCCGGTATGCTCCAGACATCCGGTTATGCGGTTACGGGCAGTGACAGCCATGTGTACCCCCCCATGTCAGACTTTCTCTTTGGCCTGGGGATAGAGATCATGTCGGGATATTGCGCGGAAAATCTACAGAGTAATCCAGACCTCGTCATTGTCGGAAATGTCATTACCCGCAAAAATCCAGAGGCCATAGCCCTCTCGCAGACCACTCTGCCTTACCTCTCTTTTCCGCAGGCCCTGGCTCACTTTTTTATTCGCGGCCGTACCTCTCTCGTTGTTGCCGGAACTCATGGTAAAACCACCACCTGTTCCCTGCTTGCCAGCACCCTTTTTCGCGCCGAACTTGACCCCACCTTCATGATTGGTGGGCTCGTCAAAGAATTCAACGCCAATTTCAGACTCGGCAAAGGAAAATACTTTGTTGCTGAGGGTGATGAATACGACACGGCATTTTTTGATAAAGAATCTAAGTTTCTCCATTATCGTCCTGAAATTGCGGTAATTACATCCATTGAATTTGACCATGCAGATATCTTCGACAATCTCGACGAAATCAAGGCTGCCTTTCGCAAATTTGTCCGCTTGATTCCCGAAAAAGGATTGCTCGTTGCCAACCTTGACGATCCCAATGTGGCAGAAATTGCCGCTGAAGCAAGGTGTGAGGTACAGGGATATGGATTGTACACAGAAAACAGCACACTCTCCTGGGCTCTCGGAGAGATGAAGACACAGGATGGCACCACGGAATTTGCAGTGTATCGCGAAGGCCAGTTATGGTCACGACTCAAAGTGAAGATGGCCGGCAGACACAATTGCCTCAACAGCCTCGCGGTAACAGCCGTCTTAAACCGTATCGGGCTCACCCCGGAAGAGATCAGCAATGGCCTCTCCACTTTTGCCGGAGTAAAACGTCGCCAGGAAGTACGGGGAGAAAAAGGCGGGGTCACTGTCATTGATGATTTCGCCCATCACCCCACTGCCGTTCGAGAGACCCTTGCAGCTTTACGCTCCGCCTGGCCCGGCCGTCGACTGGTAACAATCTTTGAACCGCGGACGAACTCCTCGAGGCGGTCAATCTTCCAAAAAGATTACGCTGGCGTGTTCGATTCCGCAGATCTTATTCTTCTCCGCGAACCAGTACCCATTGAAGGACTGAAACCCGAAGAGCTCTTCTCCTCAAGCCGACTGGCTGCAGACCTGCGCCGTCGCGGACTTGATGCACTGAGTTTTTCAGACACCGACGCGATTCTTCATCACCTTGCAAAAAGGTTAAAAAAAGGAGATGTGGTTGCAATTCTCTCCAATGGTGGTTTTGATAACATCCATGCCCGACTCCTCGATCAGCTCGAAACCTGACGGAAAAACCCGGTGAAACAGCAAGCAACGGCAGCCCTCATAGATCACGTTCGCGCCACTATACAAAGGGAGGCGTTAATTCAGAACAGTGAGAGAATTCTTGTCGGAATCTCCGGCGGTTCAGACTCCGTCGCTCTGCTGCACATCCTCACCGCCATCGTTTCGTCAGACCGTCTCCATGCACTTTATGTCGATCATGGTCTGCGGCCGGAAGAGGTCAAAAAGGAGATTGCCTGGCTGCACACCTTCTGCCAGAGTCTCCACGTACCCTTCACCGCAGCCAGTGTCTCCGTTCAGGCCTTCGCTACGAAAGAACACCGCTCTCTTGAAGATGCCGCCCGCATTCTGCGTTACCGGAAACTGCAGGAATTCAGCACTGCCTGCGGATGTACAGCCATTGCCATTGCCCACAATTCAGACGATCAGGTCGAGACTTTCTTTATTCGCCTGCTGCGGGGAAGTGGTCTCCAGGGCCTTACGGGGATGCGCTACAGAAAGGGAAATATCATCCGTCCCCTGCTCGATATCACCAAAAAAGAGTTGCAGAAGTATCTGCATAAGCAGCATCTCGAATGGAAAGAAGACTCCTCCAACGCCGATTCCCGTTTCCTGCGCAATCGCATTCGCCTCAATCTTTTACCCTCTCTTGAAAAAGATTATACTCCTTCACTTCGACGTCAGATTATACAGTTAATTGATATACTTCATGTCGATAATAACTTTTTAAACAGTGCGGCAAAAGAGTGCTGGAAACGTAATGTAACAATTACAGAGGGTGACAGGCCAGGGATCACCCTCTCCTGCAGACGGTTTTTCAAGGAAGATCCTGCATTGCAGCGACGAACCCTTGAACGATGCTGCTGGCAGATGAAAGCGCGACCGGATTATGAACAGATTGATTCGGTATTGCAGTTAATGGGAAGAAAAGACCCCGGGGGAGAATTGCATCTGGAGAAAGGGCTGCGGGTGAACAGAAACGGAGATGAACTCATTTTTCACTATCCGCTGCCCAAAGGACAGAGGCGCGGTTCTACAGAATCAGGCGCAGAGACTGGTTATAACATTGAGGTAAAGCAACCGGGTCGTTTTGATATCCCCGGTACGCAAAATGCTGTTACCTTCCGCCTCAAACATCGTGAAACTGCGGGAGATACCGCCGACCAGTTTCACAGTCTGGAGCCTGAAGCCCTGAACCTTGATGCAGACAAACTCACCTTTCCTTTCTCTTTGCGTACAATGAAGCCGGGAGATCGTTTCACTGCCTGCGGTTCGGGAAAAACGAAAAAGGTGGCCCGCTATTTCTCTGAAAAATCCATTCCCTCTTTTATGCGCACCAGCTGGCCCATTATCACCACTACAGAGCGTATCGCAGCAGTGGCGGGCATGGAACTTGATGCATTCTACAGGGTAACCACAGAAACACGCCTCATTCTGGTGATAGAATACGGGGAACATTGAGCTCTTAGCCCGGCGACTAAAGAGATTTATGCTGCAGACTTGATCGGCGGATGCCTGACAGTGCCGACCAGCTGTGTTTGAAGTTGAATATAGCTTAAAATCAGTGGATTATTGCCTTGACCAGTGGGGTCCTCTTTCCCTCTAGAAAGTTAAGGGGTACTTCAAATTGACAGGAATATGTATTTAGGATAATGTTTGTTTACTATGCGATATCATACCTTCTCTATAAAGAGAACATTTAAAAAGATTTAGAACGACTTTCATTCTAATGCGTGAATATTTGATCAAAGTCAATAATGGGGAGATATTTCACTGAAAATATGTCACTGAAAATGAAAAGACTTCAGATCTTTATTCTTCTTTTTGAAAACATGAAAGAGAAATTACCTCAGTTAGTTCCTTCCACCAGTATCGCCGATAAGTTGGATATTTGCCTAACGGATCTTCGGCAAGTATTAAAAAATATGAAGGAAACTGGAATCATAGAAACAAATCCCGAACAACAGTACAGTCTTATCACCCATAAAAAGATTTTTTTTGCTGGATCAGTAATATTCGAAGTATTGATTAATTTCTTGCTGGTGAGATAACATAGTTTTTTTATAAGATCAGGCGCTATGGAATTTGTTTAAATTTTAAGGTGATTTGTTCTCTGTTGAATCGATAGCTGCTGACTCTGGCAGATGAAAAGCAAGCAGGGTCTCAGTTTAACACCCTCATGAGAGGTGTTCTGTTTAATACTTACTCGTCGATAGAAATTCATAATGGAAAAATCTAAGCAACAATTTTATGACCATTATATCAAAGCATTAATGACTATAAATCAAGCGATCATTTCAGATCTGTTTCTTGAAGATTTGTTTAAATTGATTGTTATGGTAACTGCAAAGGTTACTGGAGTGGAAATCTGTTCCCTTTGGCTGGTTGATGAAAATGAAAATCCTCCTTTGATCAGATTGAAAGCAACCCAATCCTTTGAGCCGGACTATATAAAAAACCGGGTTTTAAGAGTGCATGAAGGAGTTGTGGGGTATGTGGTTTCAACACAACGCCCTCTGGTGATAGCTAATGTGCTGGATAACGAGAGATTTAAAGAAAAAGAATTAGCAAGAAAGCTTGGCCTGGTTTCCATGGTGAGCGTACCGTTGCAGGGGAAAGAAGGCAAAGTCATTGGAGTTCTCAACTGTTTCACTTCCCGACCGCACAACTTTTCAGAAACAGATATAAACATGCTGACAGCTGTTGCAAGCCAGACTGCAGTCGCTATCCACAACACGGATCTTATTATCAAAATCCGTGTTGTAGAACAGGAATTAAAATCAAGAAAACGAATCGAACGCGCTAAAGAAATTCTTATGGACAGAAGAAAAATGAGCGGTGAGGATGCTTATCGCTGGATTCAGAAAAGAGGCATGGATACCCGTAAATCAATGCTCGAAATTAGTGAAGCAATAATTCTATCCAATGAGCTTTAATACCCCAGAAATCCCAACATAAAAACAAAAAATCTGGAGACTGTATTGAAGTTGTAACTTTGAAGCTATAGCCAGGGTATTTACCCTGGCCTGGTTTCCTGTTTACCAGGGTGAGTGCTTTGTTTTTGGTATCAAGAATCTTGAAACGTTTTATCTTGACAAGAAAATTAAGTAAAGATAATAAGATATTGTAATAATACCTGTAATCTGCACAATGGCGTGTAGATTGTTCGATTTTTCAGACAAAGGCGTCTGTCCTCTCTCCTGGGGACAGACGCCTTTTTTTTGCTCGCAAAGACAGACTGTCACAAGAAAAATAATTTCATTCTTCATCTAACCAGAAAAGGAGACAACCAAATGATCCAATGGCCAAAAAGCAATGATGCTCTCGGTACCGTCAACAGAGGCAATCCCTGTGAATCCGGCTTGTGTACTCTTTGTGTTTCTGACTGCAGTGGTAAGTGTGAAACCTGGATGTCCTCGTTGAGGGGCCGTAAAATGCTCTATCCCAGAAACTTCGGTAAAATTACCTCTGGGGCAAACAATGTAACCTCCCTTGGCCTGGGGTATCATGCCCTGAGAATCCAGGGATACGCGTATGGATCCAGTGGTTTGAGTGAAGGAATGACCAAAGATCCCGACGACTGCGTTTTCACCAACGTCAATACCGAGTCAGTTTTTGGCAATGAGATTAAGGTAAAATCCCGTGTGCCGATTATGACTGGTGCTTTAGGCTCAACTGCCATCGCTACCAAATATTGGAATTCATTTGCCACAGGTGCCGCAATCTGCGGATTTCCCCTCGTTGTTGGTGAAAATGTGGTTGGTGTTGACAGGGAATCAAAAATAAACGGGGGAAAAATATCTGCAGCACCTGAATTAGACAGACGCATCGAAGTCTATAAGCGTTATCATGATGGGTACGGATCAATTTTCGTTCAACTCAATGTTGAAGACACCCGAAATGGGGTAGCTGAATATGTCATTAACAAGTATGGCGATGACGTAATTATCGAGCTCAAGTGGGGACAGGGCGCCAAGGTTATCGGCGGCGAGATCCAAGTCACATCAATTGATTATGCTATTTTTCTAAAAGAGCGGGGCTATGCAGTCGACCCCGACCCAACCGACCCCGGCGTACAGGCCGCCTTTGAACGCCATGCCATTACCTCCTTTGCCAGACACAGCAGGCTTGGGGCCACTGATTTGGATACCGTTGCTCAAGTTCGTGAATCCTTTATGAAATCAGTTGCCTATTTGAGGCACATTGGTTTTAAAAGAATCTCTTTAAAAACAGGATCTTACGGCATGGAGGCTCTGGCTATGGCCATCCGCTATTCGGCGGATGCCAGGCTTGACCTGCTGACCATTGACGGTTCAGGTGGCGGGACCGGTATGAGTCCCTGGAATATGATGCAGCACTGGGGGGTTCCCTCCCTTGCTCTGCATGCCAAGGCCCATGATTACTGTAAAATTCTTGATGACAAAGGTATCAAGGTTCCTGATATTTCTTTTGCCGGCGGCTTTGCCCGTGAAGATCATATATTTAAGGCTCTGGCACTGGGTGCACCCTACACAAAAATGGTATGTATGGGCCGTGCGCCAATGATTCCCGGATATCTGGGCAGCAATATTGAAGGTGCCTTTTATCCAGAGCGAAGAGCGGAAGTACATGGGAATTGGGATGAACTGCCGCAGACCGTTAAAAGTTTCGGCAAGTATCCGGAAGAAATTTTTTCCGCCTGGGAGGACGTCAAGGAAAAGGTGGGTGCTGATGAAATGAAGAATGTACCTTTTGGCGCTGTAGCCATGGCTGGTTATGTAGATAAGCTCTCTTGCGGGTTGCAGCAGTTGATGGCCGGCGTTCGAAAATTCAAATTATCAGAGATTTCAAGAAATGATTTATTCAGTGCCAACCGTGAGACGGAAAGAGAAACCGGGATTCCTTTCATGACGGAAGCACAAAAAGAATCAGCTGAGGCAATTCTCAAAGGGTAATCCAGGATATGCAGAATGCATGAGAGCGGGTTCGAGCGGAACCACTCTCATGCTTCATGACATTTCTCCTTTCAGCTGAAACCAAAGTATTTCACGTGAAATTTTACTCTTAGAACGATTTAGTGTGCGAGGAATCTCTGTCTGAGATCTTCCTGTTTGAAGAAAGGCCATGATCTGGGACCTTTCTAAAAGAGTGGGTTGCTGGCAGCAAGTACTGCTACCTGTGCATGGTAACCTCCGGTCAGGTTGTGGTGACGTAACCATACCGGCAGCGCACTCTTTTTCATATTATGGTGTTGCACTTACCCATCCAGCTTTTGCCTTTCTCCCGCCCTTTCCCTCTTGTGCCATGCCTGTCGACGGTGGTAAAAATCTGCATGTCCATTAAAGAGCAGAAAACAGCAAAGGGCAGCAGCCATCCCCCCTTCAGTCACTCATAATTTCAGTTCAGGTATAGAGAAGGAATCAAAGAACAAACAATCTGGCGGCCTATATCTGGTCGCTGGCCGATTTGCTGCGCGGAGATTTCAAACAAAGTCAGTATGGGCGGGTGATTCTGCCATTCACCCTGCTCAGGCGGCTTGAAGGCGTACTGGAGGCGACAAAGCCTGCGGTTCTCGCAGAATATGACAAGGTGCAGCAGATGAACCTGCCGGAAGAGGCTGAAGAGAAGCTTCTTCTTCGCGCTACTGGAGGGCTGTCCTTTTCAATATTTCAAGTTCGACGAATTCATCGGGCAGCTCAGCGACGCCAACCTGCTCTATAAAATCGTGCAGAAGGTCCGGGTGACAGATCTTTCTCCGGACCAGGTCTCCAACCGTGAAATGGGGATGGTCTTTGAGGAGCTTATCCGGCGTTTTGCAGAGAGTTCCAACGAGACCGCCGGGGAACACTTCACCCCCCGGGATATTGTCCGCCTGACCACCTCCCTTGTCTTTCTGGAAGACGGTGGTGCGCTGCAAAAGCCGGGGATTATCCGCACCATTTATGACCCCCACGGCGGGAACTGGCGGTTTTCTTTCTTCAGGCATGGAATACGTGCACGAGATGAACCCCCAGGGGTTATCCGGGCCTTCGGGCAGGAGCTGAACCCGGAGAGTTACGCCATCTGCAAGGCGGACATGCTCATCAAGGGTCAGGAAGTGGGTAATATCAAATTCGGTAACACCCTTTCCGGCGATCAGCTCTACGGAGACCGGTTCGACTATATGCTCTCCAATCCTCCTTTGGCGTAGACTGGAAGAAGATCGAAAAGGAGATCAAGGACGAGCACACCCTCAAGGGCTTTGAGGGCCGTTTCGGACCGGGCCTGCCCCGGGTTTCCGACGGTTCTCTGCTCTTTCTCCTGCACCTGATCAGCACGCTTCGGGATTCGGCAGAAGGTGGCGGGCGCATCGGCATTATCCTGAACGGCTCACCGCTTTTTACCGGAGGTGCCGGGTCTGGAGAATCCGAAATCCGCCGTTATATTCTGGAAGCGGACCTGCTGGAAACCATCGTCGCCCTGCCTGCGGACATGTTCTACAATACCGGCATTGCCACCTATGTGTGGGTGCTCTCCAATACCAAAACCCCGGAACGAAAAGGCAGAGTCCAGCTCATCAAGGGAGTGCATCTGTATGGCAAGATGCGGAAATCCCTCGGGTCCAAGCGCAAGGTTATGGGGGAGGAAGATATTGCCCTCATTACCCGTACCTGCGGGAATTTTGAGACCATCGACGCCATGGATCTGGACAAACCCGCCGAGGTGAAGAGCAACCGGGGACGGCAATCTCAAAACGCAAAAACCGAGGAGCCCAAAACCTTCAGCAGTAAAATCTTTCACTCCCACGAATTCGGCTACCGCCGGATCACCGTAGAGCGGCCTTTGCGGATGTCATACCAGTTCAGTGACGAGCGGGCACGACGGGATGGTTCTCGCGTTGGTGTGTAGACAAGGCATGCCTTGTCTCTACGGGTGGTGGATACGGAATCGTGGTGGTCACAGGAACCGCAACCTCGGATATGGAACAATGGGATTCA
>JALNVI010000088.1 GCA_023231425.1 Desulforhopalus sp.
GAGGATGGAATTCTCAAGATGGATATGCTGGAAGAGATCTTTCTGCAGGGCGTCGAGCAGTTCCCAGGTTTTCTTCACAGAGAGGCAGCCCCATTCCGGCGGGGTGAAGTTGTCGGTGAGACCGTCCAGTTCCTTGATCAGATCCCCCGCAGCATCGTGTTCATGCTCGGTGTCGAGAATAAAATGTTGAATTTCCTCAAGCAGTTGTGAGTCCTTTGTCTCCTCATACTTTGTTATCATGGGAAAGAGGTTGACCTCCTCTTTGATCAGATGGGCTTCCAGCTCCAGTTTGATCATACCAAAGAGCCGATGGACCGTGAGCAGTGTCTCGGCGCCGTGCGTATAGTGTGCCCGCAGAATCTTCGGGGTAAGCTCGTTGAGGGTGTTGAGTGTTTGAAATGTCCAGACGTGATGGCGGTTGACGATATGGTCGATCAACTCACGCGAGGGTGCGTTGAACCACTCCCGGCTGGTTTTTTCTGCGATGTCAATGCTCTCCCTGCTGGCCTGTTCGAGTTTGTCGAGAATCTCACTCTCTTTTGCCTTCAGCATGCCACCGTTTTCCGTGGCAATAACTTCACCGAGGGTGCGGCGGCCACCGCAGCAGTAGTCCATTTTATACTGGTGCATTATCTCTGTGGTTTTCGGGAATTGGGTAACGATATCGGCGATGCGCTGTTTGGTATTGATGTTCATCTGTAGCTCCATGTTTTGGTTTATGGGGACCTTGCTGTTACACAAAAGGAAAGCAGGGATCGTGCCAGAATGGGAAGCAGATGGTGGAAATTCCAGCAGAGGGAACAGCTGTGACGTAAAAACAATGAGTTGCCAATAGCGTCGTCGAAGAAGCAAGTCCTTGTCGGCCCCCGGATTACTGTTTTGAGGAGCCAGGCGGCGGGCGCGATGGGTTGCTCTTGAAAGCGGGGTTACTTTTTTAACAACAGAAGATGTGGTGAAAATCATACGCGGAGATGTTGAAACAAAAACGGCCGGACCACCCTCGATGTTCAGGTGGTCCGGCCGTTTTTTCAGTAGGAAAAGCACTTACCAGTAATACTGTGCTCCTTCACCGAGTTCCTGCTCAATTTCCATCAGGCGGTTGTACTTGGCGATTCGTTCACTGCGTGAGGCAGAACCGGTTTTGAGCTGGCCACCGTCCATGGCCACGGCGAAATCGGCAATGAAGGTATCCTCGGTTTCTCCTGAACGGTGAGAGATCATGTAGTGCCAGCCAGCGTCGCGACAGAGACGGACAGCGTCGATGGATTCTGAGACCGTACCGATCTGGTTCAATTTAATCAGCACTGAGTTGGCTGCTTTTTCTTTGATACCGCGTTTAATATATTTGGTATTGGTGACGAAGAGGTCGTCGCCAATCACGTCAATCTTGTCGCCAAGTTTGGCGGTGAAATCGGTGAATCCAGCCCAGTCATTCTCTGCGAGCGGGTCTTCCCAGCTGACAATGGGATATTTTTTCACCCACTTTTCACCGAGGGCGACGAGTCCGGCAGAATCCATCTTTCCTGCACCAGACTTTTTCAGGTCATACTTGCTTGTGAGGTCGGGGGAGAAAGAGCTTGCGGCACTGTCAAGGGAGAAGGCAATGTCTTCCCCGGGGGTGTAGCCGGCGGCTTCAATGGCCTGCATGATAAGATCCATGGCGGCATCATTGCTTGGCAGGTTGGGAGCGAAGCCCCCCTCGTCACCGACACTGGTGGCAAGGCCTTTCTCTTTGAGAATTTTTTTCAGATGATGGAATGTTTCGGCGATATAACGCAGACCTTCTCGGAAGTTGGGGGCACCTACCGGCACGGCCATGAATTCCTGAATATCAACACTGTTATCGGCATGGGCCCCACCGTTAAGAATATTCATTGATGGCACAGGCAGTCGCCGGGCGTTGGCTCCACCAAGATAGCGATAGAGAGGAATGCCGAAACTCTGAGCGGAGGCGCGTGCTACGGCCATGGAGACGCCGAGGATGGCGTTGGCTCCGAGGTTTCCCTTGTTTTCCGTGCCGTCCAGTTCACGCAGATGGGCGTCGAGTCGCCACTGATCGGAGGCGGATATTCCCTTTATTGCCGGAGCAATGGTTTTGTTCACATTGTCCACAGCCTTCAGTACACCCTGGCCAAGGTAGCGGGATTTGTCTCCGTCACGCAGTTCCACGGCCTCATTTTCTCCGGTGGACGCCCCTGAGGGGACAGAGGAGACAGCACGGGTGCCGTCTTCCAGTTCTACAAAAACCCGTACGGTCGGATTCCCTCGGGAGTCGAGGATTTCCATTGCCCGGACATCACTGATTTGAGTGCTCATATTACTTTCCTTGTGTGAGTTGAGAGCTCCTGAAAATTATTCAGAGAGCTGGTGAATATATTTTCCCTGCCGAAACTTCTGCAGGCCTTCCTCATATATGATTGATAAGGGTAAAAAGGCCCCAAGGCAAATGAAAAATAGTGAAAGAAGAGAATTCTCTTCGACGCTGAGGGGGTTGATGACCTGTCAGAGTCTTGTGTTTTTTACCGCGCCAGAGAGGGTTTTAATGTTTTCATCTTCGCAACACCGTTGCTGTGTACAAGAAAAATGTGTTATCAAAAAGAATACTGTTGCGTTCGCAGCCGCCTGAATATCCTCCAGATTTACCTTGAATTTTCTTCAGCAAAGATGTTTTTTTATCTATAAAAAAGCCATATTTCAATTGTTTATGATGTTTCTATTTGTTTTTTCAACTTTTTCCCATCTCACCTGGCACAGTGATTGCTTCTTCTTGTAGAGGATGAGCAGTTCAATCACTTCACACTTAAATTTTTACCCGGGAAAGAAAAAGAATGAATATAAATAAGACGACCCGACTTAACAGCCTCGCACTGGAAAATTATAATACGTCGAAAACCTTCGAGACCTGGGGTGTTAACTTCTACAGCTCCGGCCCGGCAGAGCGTACTCTTGAAGATGTTTGTGCAGAGCAGGGGCTGTCGCTTGACAGGCTGATCAGTCAACTTGCTGCGGATCTGGAACAGCCGGAGAAAGACACTGTTTGCAGGGGGACTTCTCTTGACGCGCTCATTGCGTACATTGTTGAGCATCATCACCAGTACATAAAAAAGACACTGCCGGAGATCCTTGTCAACCTCGATTCTCTCTGTGGGCAGAGTGGTCTGCAACATCCAGAAATTTTAGAGATTCGGCGACTTTGTGAAGACGGGGCCCAGGGGTTGATTTCCCATCTGCACAGGGAGGAGATTGTACTCTTCCCCTATGTGAGAAGAGTGGAAGCAGCCCGCGCTGCCGGGCAGCCGTTGCCGGAATTCCATTGCAGTACGGTTGGGGTGCCTGTTTCGATAATGATTGAAGAGCACGGCATTGAAAATGAACGGCTGGGGCGTATTGCCATTCTTGCAAGCGGTTGTGAAATGCAGCGGTGGGGAGATCCGTTGTGGAAAAAAACACTGCGGCAGCTGCGTGATTTTGAGCTCAATCTGCACCGTCATATCCATCTTGAAGATAATCTTCTTTTTCCTGGGGCGATGGCAATGGAAGCGGAAATGAGAAAACCTTGAGCAGGAGAGGCCTTGATTAATTGGATTTCCTCCTCATTTTATCTGTCTGCTCAAAATTTTTACCTGCAAAATCCTTTAATTGAACAGGAATAGACATGACACAAAAAAAAAATGAGGTGTTCAACGAAGTCACCTCGGGCGATTATAAGTATGGCTTTGTCACCGATATTGAGACTGAATTTTCCCCTAAAGGAATTTCTGAAGAGGTGGTTCGCTATATTTCCGCGAAGAAAGAAGAGCCGGAGTGGCTGCTGGAATTTCGTCTCAAGGCCCTGGCAAAATGGCAGACGATGACCATGCCGAACTGGGCGCATCTCGACATCCCCCCTATAGATTTTAACGATCTCTACTACTACGCTGCACCGAAAAAAAAGAAACTTGCCAGCATGGATGAGGTGGACCCCGAGCTGATTGACACATTCAACAGACTGGGAATCTCGCTCAACGAGCAGAAGAAACTCTCCGGAGTGGCTGTGGATGCGGTTATTGACTCCGTCTCGGTGAAGACCACCTTCAGCGATTCCCTCGCTGAACTGGGGATTGTTTTCATGTCGTTCTCCGAGGCGGTGAAAAAGCATCCCGAACTGGTTCGAAGATTCGTCGGTCAGGCAGTGCCGAGCGGTGATAATTTCTTTTCCACCCTGAACGACGCGGTTTTTTCCGACGGCAGCTTCTGTTACATCCCGAAAGGGGTGCGGTGCCCGATGGATCTCTCTACCTACTTCCGCATTAACGCCGAAGGCAGCGGCCAGTTTGAGCGGACCCTGATCGTTGCCGATGAGGGAAGTTATGTCAGCTATCTCGAAGGCTGTACCGCTCCCCAGCGGGATGAGAACCAGCTCCATGCTGCAGTGGTGGAAATTATCCTTATGAAGGATGCCGAGGTGAAATACTCCACCGTGCAGAACTGGTACCCCGGCAACAAGGAGGGGCGCGGTGGAATCTTCAACTTTGTTACCAAGCGCGGTCTCTGCCGCGGCGATCACAGCAAGCTCTCCTGGACCCAGGTGGAGACCGGATCGGCTATTACCTGGAAGTATCCCGGCTGCGTGCTGGGCGGGGATAACTCGGTGGGGGAATTTTACTCGGTGGCGGTGACCAACAACTACCAGCAGGCTGATACCGGCAGTAAAATGATTCACCTCGGAAAAAACACAAAGAGTACGATTATTTCCAAGGGAATCTCCGCCGGGAAAAGCCAGAACAGTTACCGGGGGCTGGTGCGTATCGCACCACGGGCCACCGGCAGTCGTAATTTCTCACAGTGTGACTCCCTGCTGCTCAGCGATACCTGTGGTGCGCATACCTTTCCCTATATTGATACCGCTAATTCCTCGAGTGTGGTGGAGCATGAGGCGACGACTTCAAAGATCTCCGAAGAACAGCTCTTTTACTGCCAGCAGCGGGGGATTAGCTCCGAAACGGCGGTGGGGTTGATAGTCAACGGCTATGCTGGTGCGGTATTGAAGAAACTGCCGCTGGAATTCGCCGCCGAGGCGCAGAAACTGCTGAATGTGAGCCTTGAGGGCTCCGTTGGTTAAAACACTCCGAATTCAAGATACCTCAAAATAAAGGAACAATAAGATGCTTCTCGAAATAAAAGATCTCTGCGCGGGGATTAACGGAAAAGAGATTCTCAAAGGTGTCAACCTGCAGATCAATAAAGGCGAAGTTCACGCTATCATGGGCCCTAACGGTACCGGGAAATCTACCCTCGCTTCCATCATTGCCGGTCGTCCGGGGTACGATATCACGAGGGGGGATATTCTGCTCAATGGCAAAAGTCTGCTCGGCATGCCGCCGGAACAGCGGGCGCAGGAGGGCATTTTCCTCGGCTTTCAATATCCGGTGGAGATTCCCGGCGTGAGCATGGCCAGTTTCCTTCGGGCTGCCATCAACGAGACCCGCCGCTACCGCGGCCAGTTGCCGCTTGGTGCCGTTGCCTTTGCCCGCCAGATGAAGGAGAAGGAAGAGATGGTGGAGATTAAGGCCAAGATGAAAAACCGCTCGGTGAACGAAGGTTTCTCCGGTGGTGAAAAGAAGAAGAATGAGATCTTCCAGCTCGCCATGCTTGAGCCTAAAGTGGCCATTCTCGATGAGACCGACTCCGGGCTTGATATTGATGCTCTTCGTATTGTCGCAGGTGGTGTCAACAAGTGTAAAACTGAAGAAAACGCCACTGTGGTTATCACTCACTATCAGCGCCTGCTGGAATATATTGTGCCCAATTATGTCCATATCCTCTATGGCGGTCGCGTGGTGAAAACCGGTGGCAGGGAACTTTCTCTTGAGCTTGAAGAGAAGGGATATGACTGGATTAAGGCTCAGGTGGAGGGAGAAGAATGAGTGCAGAAAAATTTCTTGCTTCGCTGGAGCGCTGGTTTCAGCCTGGCAGTGAGCCTCCCGAAATGGGTGCGCTGCGGCGCGCAGCGCTGGAGCGGGCCCATGCCCTTGGTGTCCCGACTCCGAAAATGGAACGCTGGCGGCAGAGTGGCGTGGCGAATGTTTTTGAGCATAACTACAACCTGCCAAAGAGAGATCGGCTGCCCATGAGCCCTGGCCGTTGTCAGCTTGATGCCATGGCGACTACAGCCATGCATTTCTCTGCTGGTAAAATCGAGTCTGCCCAGCCTTTGCAGCGACTGCAGGACGGCGTTATTGCCGGCAGTCTGCGGGCCGCCATGAAGGAGGAGCCTGAACTTGTGCAGCGGCTTCTGGCCGAGCGCGGACTGGATAAGATGGGGTTCTTCAACGCTGTCAATATGGCGCTGTTTACGGATGGCTTTTTTCTCCATGTGCCGAAAAACGTTGTGCTTGCCAGGCCGATCCAAGTGATTCACGTCCTTGGTGAATATCGTGACGCACTGGAAAATCTGCGTAACTTTGTTGTGCTTGAGGAAGGCGCGGAAGCGACGCTGCTCTTCTGTGATCACAGCTCCGGCCGCGAGTACGGGTTTGCCAGCAGCGTCAATCAGTTTCAGATAGGGCCCGGTGCCGGGTTTAAACTTTACCGGGTGCAGAACCTCAGTGATGAGGCTGCCTGTTTCCATCAGGACTTTTTCACCCAGCAGGAAAACTCTCGCCTTTTCTCCCACACTATCGGTTTCAACGGGGGCCTGCTGCGGGGTGAGACACATGTAGACCTGCAGGGGAAGGGGGCGGATTGCGAATTTGTTGGGCTCTCCCTTTCCAGCCGCGGACAGCGAATGGAGAACTTCGTTAAAGTGGAGCATCAGGTGCCGCACTGCACCAGCCGCGAGGTGTTCAAAAATATCGTCGATGACTACGCCCGGGGCCTCTTTAACGGTCATGTGCTGGTGCATCCTGATGCCCAGAAGACTGAGGCGTATCAGAACAACAGCAACATCGTGCTTACCGACAAGGCGAAGATGTCCTCCAGACCTTTTCTTGAGATCTACGCCGACGATGTGAAGTGCAGCCACGGTTCTTCCGTCGGCCAGCTCGACGATGAAGCGCTTTTCTATATGCGCCAGCGAGGCATCAGCGAGGAAAATGCCCGCCTGCTGCTGCTCTATGCCTTCGCTGCCGATGTGATCAATCAGATCGACATTGAGCCCCTGCGCCGGCAGCTTGACGATATGGTTAAAAAACGGCTGCGCGGTGAACTGCCGTCCTGCGAAGATTGTGTGCTCTCCTGTTCGCAGCCGGAGTTTGAAGTGCTGTAACATTCCCGCGCCCCTGTTTTACAGGGGGCGGTATTATAGAGGAAGCAAAAAAATGAATGAGAAGCTGCAGAAAATACGACAACAATTTCCTATCCTGAACTGCGAGGTGAACGGCAAGCCGCTGGTCTATCTTGACAACGCGGCCACCACCCAGAAGCCTCAGTCCGTGATTGACCGCATTACCCGCTATTACATGCAGGAAAACAGCAACGTCCATCGTGGTCTGCATCATCTCTCACAGATGGGGACGGCTGCTTTTGAGGAGTCTCGACGGGCCTTTCAGAAATTCCTTAACAGTGAGCTGCCCGAGGAGGTGATCTTTACCAAAGGGACCACCGAGAGCATCAATCTGCTCGCCTTTTCCTTTGGAGCGGCCTTCATCCATGAGGGGGATGAGATCATTATCAGCGTCATGGAACATCACGCCAACATCGTTCCCTGGCAGCAGCTTTGCGGTCGTACCGGCGCGGTCTTGAAAGTTGTGCCGGTCAACGATGTGGGTGAGCTGGAGATGGAGGAGTATAAAAAACTGCTTGGTCCGAAAGTGAAACTGGTCTCCATCGCCCACGTCTCCAACACGCTTGGGACGGTGAATCCGGTGGCGGAAATTGTCCGCCTCGGACATGAGGCCGGGGCCAGGGTGCATCTCGACGGAGCCCAGGCGGCAGCCCATGTGCCGGTGGATGTAAGGGCGCTTGATGTCGATTTTTACAGTCTTTCGGTTCACAAGATGTATGGGCCCATGGGAGTGGGAATTCTTTACGGCAAAGCGGATCTGCTCAATGCCATGCCGCCCTGGCAGACGGGCGGTGAGATGATCAATAAGGTAACCTTTGAAAAGACCACCTTCGCAGATCTCCCTTATAAATTTGAGACCGGTACGCCGGATGTGGCCGGGGTGCTCGCTTCGGTTCCGGCGCTGGAGTTCCTGCAGGACGTTGGCTGGGATTTTATTGCTGAGCGGGAACATGCGCTGGTGAAATATGCCACAGAAAAACTGGCACAGGTTGACGGGGTGAGTCTCGTTGGTACGGCGAAGGAGAAGGGGGGGGTGGTTTCTTTCAATATCGATGGCGTCCATTCTGCCGATGCTGCCACCATCTTTGACCACTTTGGCGTTGCCGTGCGCAGCGGACATCACTGTGCCCAGCCAATTATGGCCCGCTATGGTATTACCGGTACTTTACGCGCCTCTTTTGCGGTGTATAATACCGAAGAAGAAATTGATGTTCTGGTGAAGGCAATTGAAAAGACGGTGCAGATGTTCGGGTGAAAAGCTCCAGAGAGGTTTTGCCGGGGCAGGAACGCTGTAGAAAACAAGAAAGGAACCCCATGACAGAGATGAAATCCTGCGCGGAAACTGAAGCCGAAATAGAAGAAGAATTCTCCCTTTTTGATGAGTGGATGGATAAATACAGCTACATTATAGACCTCAGCAAAGAGCTGCCGCCGCTGGATGAAAGATACCGCAATGATCAGTTTCTCATCAAGGGGTGCCAGAGTCAGGTATGGCTCGGCGCGGAATATCGCGACGGCAGGGTTTACTTTCAGGCCGATAGTGATGCCATCATTACCAAAGGTCTTATCTCTCTGCTCATGCGTCTGCTCTCTGGGCGCACTCCGCAGGAAATCATCGAGGCACAGCTGGAAAGCCTTAAACGCATCGGCATTGGCGACAATCTGTCGCCCAGTCGCAGTAACGGATTTGCCAACATGATCAAACAGATGAAAATGTATGCTCTGGCCTTTCAAACGCAGGAAGGCTGAAAAAAACACAACGCA
>JALNVI010000089.1 GCA_023231425.1 Desulforhopalus sp.
TAAAAGGCGAAAAAGAAAGAATCCTGTAAAATCAAGCAGTTAGAAATTAGCTTCGTAAACTTTTCTTAGTTTTTAGTAATGATTTCAACATATTAAGTCATTTCGCTCCGGGAACTGCTGAAATGCCGCCATTACATTTTCTTCAATCGCAAGCTGACAAATAACTACACTAAAGGGAATTCTGAAACAGCTTACATTCCCATCAACAACAGAATCAATGTCCAATGAAAACGTCTGAAGACCGTACAAAGCTCACTACAAACCAGTCGGAATTGAACCGTCGAAGCACCGTCCTGGCGGAAGAGCGCACTCAATTGTCCACACAGAGAACAAAAATGGCAGAGAAGCGGACAGACCTGGCTGAGTCGCGAACCGATTTTTCCATATATCGCTCTATTCTGGCAAAGCAGCGGACGGAGCTGGCGTTCATTCGCACCGGCCTTGCATTCGTTGCCCTCGGAATTGGCATGATACGATATTTCGGCTTCGGCCCCTGGACGACACTCGATATCGGCATTGTGGTCATTGGCGCAACTTTGGGCATAGGGCAGCAGTCGCTTCATAACCACGATAAAATTCCAGCGTATTTACGACCGCAAAATGAAAGCTTTTCTCACCTCTGAATCCGAGGGGTAGAACAATCCGGCAGCCTCTGGACAACGTGGTAACAAGCGCTGATTGTTCAGTCATTTTTGTTCTGCAATATAAGCGATTTGATACTCCTCCCCCGAAGTTCCTTAACTTCTTTTACTTACGTTATTTTTGTGGTATTCTTCAGAGGAATGTAATTCATGGCAGGAGACTGCTACAGGGGGAGACACCAATTTAATTTTTCCCTGCTGCAAGAGCGACTTCATTCAACCAGGAGGTACAAGCAAAGAAGCTGAACTGTTTTTTGAGCAAGCCAGATTCACTATGCGTTTTTGTTCGTGTATGAACGGCTTAACCAAAGGAGGGTCAAAAAATGCCAGAACATGCAAAAACCTCTACTGCCACTGAAAACCCAGAGGGCACCCCCCAACAGCGCGTCGACGGCAAGTACACCGCTGTTGTTTACTTCCATGGCATGGGCAGTCAGAAGCGTTACGAAGAAGTCAGCCGACTGGTGGACTGTCTTGACCAGCACGCCCAGCCGCCCCTCGCAGATGATGCCGAAAAAACCGGCAGGCTGCGTAACATCCGCGCATGCATTGAGCCTGACCGTGTGGATGGCCAGAGCGATGTCAGCTACGTGAAACTGCTGCATCATCACACCATAAACAACTCCCACTGCCGCGACGACTACCGTTTTTATGAAGCCTACTGGGCACCCGTAGCGGCAGGCGGAACATCGGAATGGGGCGTTCTAAAGTGGATGTTTCAACAAATACCGAATCCAATCCGCTCCCTGATGGCACCCTGGCGAACCCGCGCGCGCCTGCGGATGAGTTACTTGTACGCACATTGGTCAAGACTCAACCGCACGAAAAATAATCCCTACGGAAAAAACGATCTCAAACATCTTGCCAAAGCCTATCGCGACTTCGAAGGCCCGGATGCATGGCGCGCATACCCCAGGGGCAATTTTGCAGAATTCATTGACTACCTGCAACGGCCTGATGGCGAGGATGCCTCTTGTGTGGCTTTAGCCCGTTCATGGCTCAAAGATTATCGCCTGCGCGAGTGCTTCAACCTGTTCGTACTTACCACACTGGGTTTAGCCCTGGTGCTCGGCGGCCTCGCCTTGCTGGGCATTTCCTCCAAATTATTGAGCTACGCACCAACAGCATTGAAAATTGGTGAGCAGTTTACGCCAACCTGGGAACAAACACTCACGCTTGCCCTGATAGTTGCAGGATTACTGTCGATCACCGGCTTCCTTCGCAATTACATGGGTGACGTTCAACTCTGGGCAACGTATCAGGAGACCGAAGAGAAGCACACAAAGCGCCGCAAAATTCTTCAGACCGGTGTCGACACCCTGCGCCATGTCCTACTCGACCCGCAGTGCATGCGCATTGTCGTAATAGCACACAGCCTCGGTACAACAGTCGCGCATGACGCACTTTTGCAGCTGGGCCGCTACAATCGCGCACGCGCTGAAAAAGATACCCTGCCCCTCGACAAGCTCGATCAATTCGTCACACTGGCCAGCCCCATCGATAAAATACATTATTTTTTCGAAAGCGAACCCGGTAATTACCATCGCTACAATCGCGTCAAAGAAGAAGTGCGCGGGGACATCAGCAACGCCCCCTTCACCGTAAAAAACAAACCGCACATGCACTGGATAAATTTTTGGGATCAGGCAGATATCATCAGCGGCAGTTTGGAATCACCGAATGCCTCAGGGCGCCAGAACATCCCTGTCGACAATATAGAAGTAGCCAATTTCCGTTTCCCTGAACCTGGCAGCAGTCACTCCGCCTACTTTCAACATCCCGGCGTAGTTGGCCGACTGTTCGACATTCTGTTCAATAAACACGGCTCGTTCTGGCCTGCGCCGGACACCGATACAGACGTCAACTACACAGCCCTGCTGCAAGGCCCTGGTGCCGGTCTGAAAAGCACAAAAATATTTCAGGCAATTATATTAACACTACCCTGGTTGATACTGGTGTACGCACTTACCCGTTTATTGTGTGCACCCTCATTTCTTTCAACCTGTTCTGGCTGGCTGGTCGTAAGCGTAGCGGGCGTTCTGGCAGTAAGTTACTGGTTCGGACGAGGCCGACCTTTGCCTGATCTTTCTGATTGATCCGCTGTAATTCAGTGTCGATAAAGATGAGGCAGGCAGGTAAAACCCCGGGTATGATTTGTACTGACATTGATCTGCCAGCCGCAGCACTCGATTTATCTGCCCATACTGTTCGATGGCAGAATCATAACGAGATCAGAGAAAAAATCTGCTAATGCATAAAAAATCAGGAGGAATAATGGAAAAAGCAAAATCAATTGCAATCACTGGCGCCAGTGGTTTCGTCGGTTCTCACCTGTGTAGCATGTTCAAGAAAAACGGCTGGGGAATAATACCTCTCGGTCGTAAAGAATTTGCCTCCACACCAGAAAAACTTGCTCAAATTATAGAGGGAGTTGATGTAATCGTAAACCTGGCCGGGGCCCCTGTGGTCGGTCGTTGGAGTGAGAAGTATAAAAAAAATTTATACGACAGCAGAGTTACTCTCACAAACAAACTGATCAATGCCTGCAAGCTGTTGGAGACACCCCCTTCCACGTTCCTTTCTGTTTCTGCCGCCGGCTGCTATACCGCAGATGGAAGCCATACCGAAGAGAATAATGTTTTAGCTGACGATTTTCTCGGAAATCTGACCCGCGACTGGGAACATGAAGCTTTAAAAGCTAAAGAGTTTGGCAGTCGCACAACTATTTTTCGTTTTGGTATTGTTCTGGGAAAAGGAGGCGGTGTCCTGGGGCAGATGCTTTTGCCTTTTAAACTTGGTTTGGGAGGAACCATTGGTGATGGCAGCCAGGCTCTTTCCTGGATACATATAACAGATTTAGTGCGAATCTTTGAGGAAGCAATTACTGATTCAACCTATGAAGGAATCTATAATTTAACAGCTCCTCATCCCACAACAAATCTTAAATTCACCAAAGCTCTCGGTAAAGCACTTTCAAGGCCAACCATTTTACCCGTTCCAGTGTTTCTTCTTCGTTTAGTCTATGGCGACGGAGCACAGGTCATCACTTCCGGCCAGACAGCTCTTCCCCAGAGGTTATTAGACCGTGGTTTTCAATTTGATTTTCCTTTTATTGATGAAGCAGTTGCTGATTGTGTCAAATAGCAGGTGAATTTTATATGCGAATCTGGGACATAAATTCTGGTTTCTTAAATGATCAGAGTCTCTTAGGAGAACATCGCGAGTTGCATGGCATGCATTCCATTATCAGCAGGAAAAAATCCGGATATTCCCGCCATCCTGAGACTCTTCGCTGGGTTTCTCATTTACCTGCGCTGATAATCCGCCATGAGTTACTGGTTGGAGAAATGAAATTGCGGGGATTTAATCACCACAGCCCTCTTCACGGATATACGAGCAGCGTTGAGTGGCCCGCAATTTTTATTGATCCCCCTGCAGCGCAATACAGCCTGCTGCAAAAAAAGTATGTCACAAAGAAACAGGGACGTATTCCTTTACCACAAAATATTCAGATATTATGGGCTGACCATAAATATTCCGTTATGGCCAGAGCCCCTTACATCTACGCAGAAATCGGCAAAAGAGTGGCTGCCGGAGAAATTACTTTTGAGGCCTTATCAGAAAAACTCGTGCAGCTTCTGCGCACCCCGCCATCCGAAGGACGCCTTACAAATGCGGTATTCCACATGTGGGGCTATATTTCCGACTATTCACCGATGAATCCTCGGGAACGGACAAACGTTGAGTTACTCGAGGAAATTCAAAAAAAATCAAGGGAATATAATATCGATTATCTCCTCCACTCCACAGCCCTCAGTGACTTGATGTTCTATGCTCAATGGCATTCTTTTATGGGAGAATAACAGAGAGTCAATACCGCTTTTTTTTATGAATATGGCCTGCTCCGAATTTCAACCTGTCGGAGATCCAGATGAGCTGCCGCCGGGTAAACGATTCCCCTTCCCCCGCGCTGGCTGAAATTCTCATGCAGCGACAAAATAAGGGTACCTTGAAACAGCTTGTATTTCGTTCATATTGAGGTACAGGAGAAAATTTATTACAGGCATGTTGATCACGGAGTCTGTCGCTTACCTGGAGTCTGTCGCTTACCTGGAGTCTGTCGCTTACCCGGAGTCTGTCGCTTACCCGGAGTCTGTCGCTTACCCGGAGTCTGTCGCTTACCCGGAGTCTGTCGCTTACCTGGAGTCTGTCGCTTACCTGGAGTCTGTCGCTTACCTCGACGTCTCGTTCCTCGCTTTGTCGGAGGATAATTTTTTTACTGTAATGAAGAAGGTCCGCGATTATTCAAGGTACCCATATCACTATTCACCCCATCTGCCAGAGCTTTGATCCTTCACCTCAGGCGCCCCTCTTTGACAGTCTGCTCCGCGTTGTCATAGAATCCAGCCAATACACCCGCCGCCCGTATTATAATCCGCAGAACGCCACAGGACAAAAGGAAAAATGGCATCTCTCTGTCCCTGACCGTCCCCCCGCGCACCTCTTTTCACCCGGCCTCGGACACTCTTGTTACTGGTTCAATTATTTTCACCGTTTCCAACTCTTTAAGAATTGATTTTTGAAAAATGACAGGTACAACGGACTGTATCTTTCCAAAACCACTGCATAACATGAAAATACAGTTGTCAATTTTACCTTTGCTATTCATCATCAAAATAGCTTATATATGCAACCGCTGGATATTCCATGTAAAATATTAATTTTGTTGGTGAGGGCTTCGAAAAAACTGGTTGCCACAATGGATAACCTCCCTATAGTTAGGTGTTACTAAGTTACTTGTTATTATAAAAAATTATTTATATATTTGAAGCAGACCCTGCAGCTCTACGCAGGAAAGACTTCAATCAGAATACTGGAGGCATCATGGCAACACTTAATACCCTCAGGGCAGGTGACAAAGCAAGGATCACTGCGGTGAACTGCGAATCTGCACTGAGAGGTCGTTTCTACTCTTTTGGTGTCGTCAAAGGGGCAAGCCTCGAGGTGACGGAAATCACCCTTGCCCGGCAGACAATGGATATCATCATCAATAAAAGTAAAATTGCGCTGCGTATCTCAGAAGCCAAACGCATTGATACTGAAGTGATTGAAAAGACGTCACCGGCCAACAAAACAATCCCTTTAGAAGAGATGGGCAACAGAACCCCCGTCACCCATCACAAGGGAGGGATGCTGATACGAGTTGCCCTCGCCGGCCAGCCCAATGTTGGAAAGAGCAGTCTGATCAACTCAATCTCCGATGCGCGGCTGAGGGTTGGCAACTTCGCCGGAGTAACGGTTGAAAAGAAGATGGTGACCTTTAATTACCGCAACTACACTCTCGAAATAACAGATCTGCCTGGTTCTTATTCCTTGAACGACTATACCCCCGAAGAGAGAGTGACCAAGGAATTCCTCGACCGGGCACAGAAGTATGACATCATTCTCAATGTTGCCGACTCCACCAATCTTGAGCGCAACCTCTATCTCACCTACGAACTCCTCTCCCTTGACCGGAAAATGCTTCTCGCTCTTAATATGAGTGATGAGGCTGATAAGGAACAGATCGTCATTGACGAGGAGCGGCTTTCCGGCCTGCTCGGCATCCCATGTGTGAAAACCAGCGCAGCAAAGCGTACCGGCCTTGAGGAGCTGGTGGAAACCGTTATTAGAGTTTTTGCAGAGGATTTGAAACCGTCGAAGGTTATTTTTTCCGATCTGGTGGAGAGGGAAATCGAAAAGATGACAAACTTTCTCGCTAAAGCAAATTCTCCCGATCTTGACAAACACAATTCCTACCGGGCAAGTGCCATTAAAATACTTGCAGGCGACAAGCAGATCTATGAGGCTCTGCATGACAAACCGGTATGGGCGCAGTTGCAGCCAATTCTTGATGCCTCCTGGGAGAAAATATATCTGAAATATAACTCCCGTGATATTGAGGATATTTTCAACGATGAAAAATTCTCTTTCTGCAAAGGAGCAATCACCGAAGTCTCCATCTCTAAAAAGGAGGAGCGCCGTTCCCTGTCGGCAACGCTGGACATCCTTTTCCTCAACAAATACATCGGACTTCCCATTTTTCTGGTTTTGATGTGGGGACTTTTCCAGGCGACCTTTGTCATCGGGCAGATTCCCATGGAATGGATAGAGAGCGGCGTCACCTGGCTGCAAAATACAACTGTTCAGGTCCTTGGCGAAAACTCTCTCTCCGACATGATCTCAAACGGAGCCATCGGCGGGGTGGGAGCAGTGGTTTCCTTTATCCCCAACATCATGATTCTCTTCCTTGGTATCGCTCTGCTGGAGACCACCGGCTACATGAGCCGGGCGGCCTTTCTGCTCGACGGTTTTCTGCACCATTTCGGCCTGCATGGGAAATCTTTTATCCCGCTGATAACAGGTTTCGGCTGCTCTGTTCCCGCCTATATGGCAGCGCGTACCTTAAAAAACCGCAGTGACCAGCTGCTCACCCTCTTCACCGTAAGTTTCATGTCCTGCGGCGCGAAACTGCCTACCTACATCCTCTTCACCGGGGCTTTTTTCAGCAAGGAAAGCGCGGGGAACGCCCTCTTCGGGATCTATGTCGGCGGGGCCTTTATCGGTCTTCTCTCGGCCCTGGTTCTGAAGAAAACGGTTTTCAAAGGAAGAAATGAACCCTTTGTCATGGAGATGCCAAAATATCGCATGCCATCGTTTCAACTGGTAAACAGCATGGTGATGAACCAGACGATGATGTATTTTAAAAAGGCCGGGACATATATTCTCGCCGTCTCAATTCTGGTATGGGCTGCAAGTTCCTACCCGAAACAGCCGCACCTGGACGAGGCGTTTAATATACAAATTGCCGGATATGATCATCAGATCGAACAACTCCAGGCTCAACCGGAGAGTGAAACTGCTCAGGTGAAACTGACTGAGCTCCATGCAGCAAAAGAGACCCTCAGTAACAAGCATGCTGAAGAGAATCTAGGGAACTCCTATCTCGGCAAGATAGGCAAATTCTCCGAGCCCTTCTTCAGACCTCTCGGCTACGACTGGAAAATGGCCGTTGCACTGGAGGCCGGGCTGGCGGCCAAAGAGGTGGTTGTTTCTACCCTGAGCGTACTCTACAACATGGGAGATGCTGATGAGACCTCCATGGGACTCATTGAAAATATCCGTAAAAACATCCCGTTTCCGGTGGCGGTTTCCTTTATCGTCTTCGTGATGCTCTATCTGCCCTGCGTTGCTTCGTCGATGGTTTTTGTGAAGGAGAGCGGCGGCTGGAAATATCTTGGATACCAGTTTGCCTATACTACCGCGGTGGCATGGATTTTCTCTTTCATTGCCTTTCATGTAACGACGCTGCTCACATAAAGGTGCCTTGAAACAGCTTGTATTTCATTCATATTCAAGGGACTCATAATCAGGGAACAACGGCATCCTCTCGCCAGTATGGCTGAGGGATGGCAAGCCCGAGGAGAAAAAGATGACAGTATATTCGATTCTAGTCTGGGTTATCGTGGCAATCGCCGCGATCTATATGCTTCTCCGTCTTTACAGGACACTTTCCGGCAAAGGAGGCTGCGGCCAAAGGGGAAAACAAAAGGATATCCGGATTTCAGCAACCACCGGCAAGAAACTTAAAACGCCCTTTCCCATGGCCTCACCGAAAACAAAAAATGAAAAGAAATAAGGGACAAGAGTGCATGGAGCTCTTCTCCTGCAATCTCAGCGACTAATTTTTCCCGCTGACACAGAGACATCCCGCATAATAAAAAAAGCCGCCTTCTTTCGGAAGGCGGCTTTTTTTATTATTTTTCCCGTAGAGACTCTGCTTTCGTACAGTCTGCACTGCTTCAGGGCTTTTTTTTTATGGTTTTCTCAGCAAATTTCCGTCTGGCGATTGCTGGGACCTGAGCATCACAGGGATCATATTCCCCTTCAAAAGAGTTACAACGAATTTCACGTGAAATTGTATCCTTAGAACGATTCAGTGTACCAGCAATCGCAGTCTGAGATCTCCCTGTTTGAAGAAAGGCCATGATCTGGTACTTTTCTAAAAGAGTGCGTTGCCCCAGCAGCGAGTGCTGGTACCTGTGCCTGGTAACCTCCGGTCAGGTTGTGGTGACGTAATCATACCGGCAGAACAGGATGTAAAATTGATTTCAATGGTGATAACTGTGCAACCGTAACCGAATCCGGGAACACCGATAACCCGTGAAACACTACACGCCACGTTGTCACCACGTGGTAATGACGGTAGAATTACATCACCATCGGTGGAAAATCAGCACAA
>JALNVI010000090.1 GCA_023231425.1 Desulforhopalus sp.
AATTGAAATCCTTCGACAAAAATCTTCAGGAACTTTTAAGCAACAAGATAGATTTAAAAGACGCGGTTGTCAGCCCGACTGAAGTTACTCCTGGAGATTTCGATACCGAAGGTATGTTTGGCAGGGAAATGCCGTCTGAAACGATAATTATACCAGATTGGCTGGAGGGCATGAGTTGGGATTTATTTGAAGCCCTTGCGGGTGAACTTGCAGCCAAAGAATTTATTGGTGAGTGTTTCCTTACTCCAATAAGTGGAGATTTTGGCGCAGATGTCGTGACGATATTCCCCACGGGACCGAATTGCCTGATTCAATGTAAGTGTACCACCAATCCATTAGACACCGCACAATTCGTTCTTGAACCATACAATGCCCGTCGTGAATACGAGCAACGGTTGAGTAAAAAATTTGGTCTGGAAAAGAGATTGAGAATCTTTTAATAAAACATCCGATAACGTACGATGCTGTCATATGCAGGCTAAGCGCTGAACGAATTTCCTTTTGAGTAATCCATTGATCCCCCGAGGTAACTTCTCAAAAAGTTATGGAGAAAGACAAAGAATTTTACCGCGAAAGACGCAAAGGACACGAAGAGTAAAGAAATGACAACAGTAATTCCCTGTTTAATTTAAAAAATCTTTTTCTCAAATGCTTTTGCCTTTCTTCGCGTTTCTTAGCGTTTTTCGTGGTGAAAAAAACTTTTTACCACCTTTTGCTTTTCCCTTCATCCTGTCAAGTTTTTCCATCCTTCCCTTTTAATTTCGATTAACTCTTTGTTCTTAAATGCTTTTTTTTCACGGGCTTTTGAAAAGTTTCCCCCGAGTACTTCATATTTTCAGGGTTGAATCATGCCAGCGTACGCCTGGATACTAAAACAGGTTCTTTTTGTTATGGGATTCATAATCCCGTGCTCTTTCATGAAATCCGATGCAGGTAGTATTCGACATCTACATCGTCGATCTGTGCAGGGTCCAAAAATTTCTCAGCATACTGAAGATAGAGGCCACTGGAAAGAAAGAGTCGGAAGAGATCCGGATCGATATGGCTGGCTCTGGCCATGACACTCAAGATCTGCACAGCTTCGCTCAATTTTTTTGCCTTCCTGTAGGGGCGGTCCGATGCCGTAAGGGCTTCGAAAACGTCAGCGAGAGCCAGGATGCGGGCCGGGATGGGAATCTGGTTCCCTTTCAGCCCGCGAGGATAGCCAGTCCCGATAATATTTTCATGGTGGGCTCCGGCGTATTCAGGAATCCTTGCCATGTTTTCTGGAAAAGGCAGGGGTTCAAGCATGCGAATGGTGGAAATGACATGCTCGTTGATTTTGTAGCGGTCCTCCGGTGTCAGTGTTCCATGAGGAATGCACAGGTTGTAGATCTCTCCCTGATTGTAGAGCTGTTCGGGCATGTGCATGGTGAATCCAGATATCTGTGCGTTGGTTTTCTCAGATAAGGAACGCTCGATGATGTGCTCCGCCCGGTCTGCAAGAAGCGGTTCCCGGCAGGGGAGCTGAGGCGCGGGGGAGGGATAGCGTTGCAGTTCAATGTGACTCAGCCCCAGGCGATCACTCAAAGTGCGTGTCCAGGTTCGCCGGGCGACAACCTTGATACGCGCCACGTTTTCCGGTCCCATGAATTCGCTGCCGATATTACATTGAGCCACAAAGACAAAGTCATCCCTGAGCTGCTTTTGAGTGGTTTGCAGCGTTTGCAAACAGGTGCCCTGATCGGAGGTGCCGTGTGCCAGTGCTTTCCAATAGTCAATTTCAGCGTCACGCAGCAGCACTTCGAATCGGGTGCGGATTTCGTGAATCCGGTTGTGTATCACTTCCAGTTTGGTCCCCTTATCCACGATGAATTCCGGCGTAATTATCTTGCCACAGTCGTGCAGCCAGGAAGCGATGCGGAATTCACGCCACTGGTCATCTCCGATCAAGGCAAATTCTGCAAGGGGACCAATGTGCGTGTCGCTTGCCACCCGGGCGATCATTGCGGAGAGCGCCGGAACCCGTTTGCAATGTTCTCCGGTGTAGGGGGATTTTTTATCGATGGCCGTGGCAAGAAGTTTGATGAAGGACTCCAGCAGGTTATGCTGTGCCTTTGCGTATTTCATGTGGGAAGAGGCCGCGGAAATCAGGGAGCTGGAAAGATTCACGATCTCCGTTATATTGCTTGAGACCTCGGAGACCTCGTCGTAGCGCCTTTGCTTTATTTTCTCGCTCTCGTCCCCAAGGGCGTTGATGGGATTGATGATTAATCCAGCCATTTTAAAGACCAGAGGAATGAGAAGGAGCAGCAACCCCAAAGTCACGAGTATGGAGATGTAGACATTCTGCATATAGGGAGCGATGGTCTCCGCCGCAGGGGCAAGGAATCCGACGTAATAATTGCCCTCAGCCATTTTTTTGAGAGGCCTTACGTAGGCGAAATACGGTTCACCCTCGATGTCTGTTCTCTGGATGGCGTTGAGCTGGTCCTTACTGGCTGCAAGCTTTCGCAGTTCACCTTGCTTCAATGTCTGGAAGAGGGCCTGAGACGTGACCGGTACAGTGTTTTTGCTCCCACCAGGGAACCATTCTCTGTCAAGTTGAGCCCATTCCGCCGGTGTCATGGCGTCCAGTGCCTTGTTCAAAATACTTTGCAATGGTGACAAGTTTTTCTGGACGAGGAAGCGCAGGTCTCCGGCGTTGCTGTCCTGCCACGGTGGCAGAACCGGCCCGAGCGTGACCTCATCAGGGAAATACTGGGCAATAAGATATTGAAGCACGGGTCGACTGTCGAGAACGGCGTCGGCCTTTCCTTCAGTTACCGCCCGAATCGCCTCAATGGGCGTATCAACGCGCAGCAGCCGAATCTCCGGATAGTTGTCCTTCAGAGAGGTCTCATTCGTCCACCCTCGGGGCACGGCCACAGTGCGACCGGCAAGATCTTTCAAACGTGCAACGGGGGAGACACCCGCTAATGTAGCAACTGCCTGGGGGAGAGAGCCGTAGGGGTGGCTGAGCAGTCCAAGTGCTTTCCACTCCCTGCTTTGCGGCACAGAGTGAAGGAGGTCAAGATTCCCTTGTTTGTACAGGCGCTTCAACTGGTTCCAGGAAAGGCCGTTAACGTATTTTACGGTAAGCCCCGTCTTTTCGGCAAGGAGGTTCAGCAGATCCACAGAATATCCTTTGGGCTCACCACTTATGGCAAAATCAAAGGGCGGCCAGTCCATTTCATTGGACGCCTGAATGACGGGATGACTTTGCACAAAAGCCCGTTCCCCGTGAGTCAGGAGAACGGAGGGTACACTCTGCCCGGGAACGGCGGGTTCTTCCACAGAACCCTGAACAATGATGTCACCCGCATCGTTAAAGACAAAGGCCTTGCTATGGGGGGGCAGCGATATTGCCCTCAGAGATGCATTGAGCTCTGTAATGCAAATATCAATGCTGATGACCACCCCTGTTGTGTCAAACTTCTTTGCGTAAGACACACCGGTGAGATTAGAGGATGCGAACAGGTAGGGAGGAGTTTTGACCACATCGGAAGTCTTGAGCGCCTTTTTATACCATGGTCTGTCTTTCGGATTATAGGTCGAAGGTTCCCGGGTAGAGACCCGCATTGCAAGATTTTTATCAAGGAATCGAGTGGTCTTTATCCGTACTCCTTCCTGGTCTTCGATTTGGAAGGTAATCCATCTGTCCTGCGGGGTTGCACCAATATCTTTTTGGACTTTTTTGCCTTTCTCCAGGTTGATCACTTCGAAAAAGTTTCCATCGGGCCGAGCGATGTATACTGCATACAGTTTGTCGTTTTGTTCCATGAGACTGGTCAGCAACAACGTTGTTGTCAGATGCACGTCCTTTTCATCGGTCAACGGGGAGATGGCTTCAATACGACCGAGCTGGTTCAACAGGTTGCGGGAATTGCGGTCCAAAGCCTGGATACGTTCATGGATCTTTTCAGCTGTTGCTGTGAACGCTTTTTCTGCGGAGGTTTGTGCGAGTTGTCGGTTGAAATAGAAATGCATGCCCAAAGATAATCCCGCGATCAAACATGATACAATGACGAAAAGCGACAAGACCGCCGTACGGATTGAAAACATGTTTTTCTTCTTTTTTTTTTTCATAATTTTTCAGGGCATGTGTAAGAGAACGAAGGAAGTACAGAGTGCATCGTCCGCACAAAAAAAATTATTTCCAGAATATCAAAGGGATACCTGCGGTAAAGTTCCTTCTGGCCTCGAATATGAACGAAATACAAACTGTTTTCAGGTACACTGAATTTTATCGTGCAGGAGCAGATTCATTTTCAGGGAACCTTGAGTAAAAGAAGCACAACCTGAGTCTTTTGACCCTCAGGAATCTTCGGTGTTTTGGGGAGCTGATGGAATTCCCTTATTTCTGCGCATACTCATTATAAATATCGAAATACCGCTTCAAGAGCGCAACAGCCTTCTCTTTCGAATCCACCTGCTTAAGGATAACAGAGAGTGGTACCCGGTACGAAACATCGGAATGTTTGACATTCGCCGCATACTCCTCTTTCTCCTCAACCTCACACTTTACCTTTTCATACATATCACGAAAGCTCGCTTCGTTCAGTGCACCACCCTCTGCACCTGCATTCTCCTTCATGTTTTCAAGACACACCTCACATGAGTAACCGTCTTCCAGCCACATCTCGAGGAAATCCATCTCTCCGTCATAGAGAGCCGCGTTCATCGCCACCATTTGTATGGCATCTGCAGGAATCATCTTTTCCAGATACGTGCAGAGTCCCTGCTGTTCTTCGTTCGACACTGCCTCAAGGGTTGTCAGATGTTCCGCGAGCCAGTCGAGATACTGCGTATACTCCTCCTGAGAGCTGGTGCCATTTAGAGGTGCACCATTTTCATCGTCAGGCACATCTGCATACCGCCAGTCTCTTCCCCAGCGCATCCCTACATAAAGCAGACCAATGGGAGCAATCTGCTCTTCTTGCCGATCAGGGAATGCCTTTTTGAGTGTATCCATTACAAAGCTGTCTTCTTCTTTCTCAGTCATGTTCTGTCCTTATATATCTGTGTTTTAACGCAGTCATATCTTAGAGCGTGATGGACTTTTTACGAGTCCATCATCATTATCAGGGTGCCGAACTGTCAAAGTCTCTTTTTAAAAGATATTCCAACACCTTTCGCGCCCCCGCAGGAAAGGCAAACCGCCCCATCTCTTCAAGGGTAACCCACTTTTCATCGGCCCGCTCACTCCCGGCGCCTGCAGTGCAGAGCCAGCACTCCACCGTTCTCTTGTGGTGGGTGTATTGATGCTTGACGGTAACGACATGACGCACAACCTGTACCTCTCGGTCAGCCGCTGCACTCAGCAGTTCCTGCTTTCTTTTTTTTGAGAGTTCGGCAGGTTCAACAAAACCCTTTTCCACCTCGGAAAAGAGGAGTGTTCCGGGAAAATCCCATAACCCCGCCCACAATCTGCCCTCTACTCGATACCGGATAAGAAAACGCTCTCCGCAGCGAATAAGTCCGATGAGCTTTTTTTCCACCACCCGCGCCTTTTCAGGCCTGGTCACCGGACGCTCATCCACAACTCCGTGTTGCAGGGCAAGACATTCGCCCGCAAGGGGGCAACTCCCGCACTTCGGCGCTTTCGCAGTGCAGAGCAGACCTCCGAAATCCATAATGGCCTCGTTGTAATACCGTGCCCGGCCATGGGGCAAAATTGCCTCGGCCAGCTCACGCACCCGCTTCTCACCGGAGCCGGACTTCACCACTTCTGCAATATCAAAGAGCCGGGAATACACCCGTCCGACGTTGGCGTCCACCACCGCGACATCGTGATTGCCCGCAATACTGGCGACAGCCGCGGCAGTGTAGGGACCAATCCCCGGCAGGGAAAGAAGGTCGTTGTAGTGATGGGGAACGATGCCATTGAAGCGGGCGACAATCTCCTCTGCAGCGCGGTGGAGATTGCGCGCGCGGGCGTAGTAGCCCAGGCCCTGCCAGAGACGAAGAATGAGCTGTTCATCAGCATTCGCCACGGCGGCAACATCAGGAAGAGTGGCAATCCAGCGGTTGAAATATTCGACACCGCGCTCCATCTGCGTCTGCTGGAGCATGATTTCGGAAATCCAGATGTGATACGGATCCCAGGTGCCGCGCCAGGGAAGGGGGCGGCGTGTCTGACGATACCAGGAGATAAGAATGTCGGCGAGGCGGGCGAAGGATTCTGTTTCCAGATTTTTCTGCCCTCTTGATGCCGTCATACAGGAAAAATCCAGCGACCCGCGGCAACGAGTGCCATACCGAGCACCACCGGCAGAGAGAGGGATTTATACTTCGCGGCAAGGGGAAAGCAGATGAGGGTGGTAATCAGAAAAAGGGCATTGAAATGCAACGTACCCCCTTCCCCTTTTTCCAGTAATACAAGGGGAACAAGGATGGCGGGAAGCACCGCCGCCGGCACCAGTTTCAGCCAGGCAGCGACCAGCGGATGGAGCTGCCGCCCGCTGAGGAGCTGCAGGGGCAGCATGCGCGGGAGAAAACTGACCGCCCACATGCCGACAATAATCCAGAGTATCAGCGTTTGATCCATAACTCAACTCCAAGGCCGAAGGTAGCAGCGACCACAGTCGCGATAATGATATAAAATTCCTGCAGCCCGCAGGCGTAGAGGACGGTGCCAAGAAAACCAGCACAAATGGCAGTAATTACTTTTACTTTACTGTCCACCTGCAGGACGATCAGCCCGATAAACATGCCGGCGAGAGCAAAATCAAGTCCAAGGGGGCGGACATCGGAGATCAAACCCGAAGCAACGGCCCCGAGCGCACCACCGAGCACCCACGAGCTGTGGGCTGTAATATTCAGCGACAGCGCCTCCACCTTGCAGTCGTTGAGTTCAACCGCCCTGGCGGAGTTCATGGCGAAGGTCTCATCGGTGATATCTGCAGAGAAAAGCACCAGCAGGGGCCGGGACCACTTTGCCATCCACGGCGACAACGAGGCTGCCATCAAAAGGTGGCGCAGATTGACGACAAAGGTGGTGAGAATCACCGCCAGCGCCCCCGCCCCACCTGCCATCATGCCCACGGCGATAAACTGCCCGGAGCCGGCAAAGACAAGCATCGACATGAGAATGACGTTGATATCAGAGATTCCCGCCTTGTGCGCCAGCACCCCGTAGGTGAACCCTACGGGAATATAACTGAGGATGATGGGAAAGGAGCGCTGCAGGCCGTTTACAATCTGCCTGCCGCTCGAAGGAATTACGTTTGTCATTACATCCGTCTGAAATAGGCTTCAACACGTTCCCGCGGCATCTGTGTACGCCACTCTTTGCCGAGACAGTTTTCCCACAGCGGTTCGAGATTGAGGGTGGTGGTGATCATCAACTCCATATCTTCACGGCTGATGTCCTCCGGCATAATCTTCGGCAGGTTGATGTTATGCCGTTTCATCATGTCATGAAACTCTGCCACACCTTCGGGGTAGATATCTTCAAGCACGTTCATGGCGATGCAGCAGCCAATGCCGTGGTGGATACCGAGAACATAGGAAATCCCATAGGAGAGTGCGTGGCAGGCACCGACCTGGGAGTAGGCGATGGACATGCCGCCGAAGTAGGATGCCATCATCAGTTTTTCAGCGCTTTCGGGGTGGTTATCAACGAACACCTCGCGGCAAAGCTCCAGCGACTTCTCACCGTAGGCCTTGCTGAAGGAGTTGAGCATGCAGCCGTGCAGGGACTCGATGTTGTGGATGAAACAGTCCATGCCGGTGTAGAACCACTGATCCTGCGGCACGCCCTCGATCAGTTCCGGGTCGAGGATAAGCTGGTCAAAGAGGGTGTAATCGGAGTTGATGCCGAGCTTTTTCACTGGTCCGGTAAGAATACAGGTTCGAGAGATTTCTGCGCCGGTGCCGGCGAGTGTGGGAATACCCACGTGGTAGATTGCCGGAGTCTCAATCAGATCCCAACCCTGATAATCGGCAGAAGATCCGGGATTGGTAAGCATCAGAGAGACCGCCTTGGCGATATCCATGGTGGAGCCACCGCCGATACCGATGACACCGTCCGGGTTTACCGGTGCATAGTGACGAATTTTCACCACCAGTTCATCAATAAGTTTGGTCTTGGGTTCGTGGGTCACATCTACCGGTACGAGAAGATCTTTGCCCCGCATCGGCAGTCGTTTTTCCAGCTCCTTCCCAGAAAAAACGTCATCAATAATAAAGACCATGAAGCCACCGCCGGTTACCCGTTTCGGTTTCAGGACATCCTCAAGCTGGTTGAAGGAACCACTGCCAAACATGATCTGGGGGACAATACGAAAATTTCTATGCATGAAAATCACCTGCGGAAAATTCTCACGACAGCGGAGAAACACCGGGGAGTGGCGAAGCGGGCTGTCGCAGTTGGTGAGCCTGAGGCTCCTGATAAAATGCGGTCGTGTCATATATTTTTTGAAAAAATCAGGCTTTTGTTCATATTCAAGGCACATATAATAGAGACTCAACGAATAAATCTCAAGAGAACCTTGCAGAAGAAACCCATAAGGGGACCTTGAATAATTTTGTATTTCGTTCATATTCAAGGCACAGGAGAAAATTTACCGGAGGTATATGTTTGATATTCCAAGGATAAATTTTTGACTGTAACGAAGAATATGGGTGAAAGAGTGATTATTCAAGGTACCCATAATTGAAGACTGCTGATCTGTTATTGCCTGTCTCGAGCCTGATGGAACCTCAATTGGTAACGTCTCAAAAAGTTATGGGAAAAGAAAACGACAAAAAGGGAAAAAGGAGGCAGGAGACAGGAGACAGGAGACAG
>JALNVI010000091.1 GCA_023231425.1 Desulforhopalus sp.
AACAGCCACAGCAACCGTTCCCGAATACCAAACAACAACCCGCTAATCCCAAAACCCGATAATCCCCAAAATGATACATTCGCACGGTCCCACCACGGGATACAACGGTGGAATGTCACACCGTCGATGAAAATCGGCACGACGCGCGTCACCCGTAATGTTGTTGTGTAGACAAGGCATGCCTTGTCTCTACGGTGGTGGCAGCCACCGTAGCGATAACAGTAATTATAATGGTGACAGTAATCATAACGGTGACAGCAATCATAACAACCACAGCAACCGTTCCCGAATACCAAACAACAACCCGATAATCCCAAAACCCGATAATCCCCAAAATAATACATTCGCACGGTCCCACCACGGGATACAACGGTGGAATGTCACACCGTCGATGAAAATCGGCACGACGCGCGTCACCCGTAATGTTGGTGTGTAGACAAGGCATGCCTTGTCTCTACGGTGGTGGCAGCCACCGCAGCGGTAACGCCAATCATAACGGTAACAGCCACCGTAATCGATAATCCGCAAAAAAATACACCAGCGAAATTTCATACCCTTGATAAAAATCGCCACAACGCGCGTTGCCCACAATGTTGTGTAGACAAGACATGCCTTGTCTCTACGGTGGTAACACCAGCCGCAGGGTAACAGCAACCGCAGCGATCTTCCTATTTCTTCGCGTTCTTCGCGGTAAAAATTGCCTTACCGTCTTTCGCTCTTCCCTTTCTCCCTTTTTGCCGTTGCCCTTATTCGCATAATTAGAGCTTTTATTCGTTGGCAAAAAAATCTTTTCGCTGTTCCGTCTTTCTTCGTGTTCCTTCGCGTCCTTCGCGGTAAAAAATTGCCTTTCCGCTGTTTGCTTTTCGCTGTTCCGTCTTTTGCTTTTTCCCGTCTCCCGTCTCCTGTCTCCCGTCTCCTGTCTCCCGTCTCCTGTCTCCCCTCTCCTATCTCCCTTTTTGCTCTTCAATAAAATCAGCAATCCCCACCACATCCTCCAAAGAAAAAGCCCGCTCCCCACACAGGGAGACCGCTCCAACAACCGCCGCCACCCCCGTCACCTTTCCGGCAAGCCGCGCTCCTCCCCGGCAGACCTCTATCTTCACAACGTCACGCTCCTCCTTGAACCCTTCCCCCACCACCAGTTCCATGTCATTGAAATAGCGTGAGGCCAATTGCCGCAACGTCAGTTTGGCCATCGGCTGCTGAAGAAAAATCTCCTCCGGCGTGGCGAGCAGCACCGGCGCACCCGTTGCACGGAAAATACCGCTGTCGGTATCCGCAGAGTCGAAGGTAATCCCCAGCTCTTTGGTCGATTTGACCACCGCAACGCGACGCCCCCGGCGCAACATTTCCGCAACCACCCGGCTGGCGAGGGTCGTCTTGCCGCTGTCGTGCCAGCCGATAAAGGTGACAATCGCCGGAGAGGACACGGGCCTACGCCTCCAGTCCCAGGGCAATCAGCCGTTCAAGGAGCTGCGCAAAGGACATCCCCGCTACCCGCGCCGCCCGCGGCAGCAGGCTGGTTTCCGTCATGCCGGGAATCGTGTTGGTCTCAAGCAGATAGACGGAACCGTCTTCGGTGGCAATAAAGTCAGTGCGGGAACAGCCCCGCAGCAAAAGCACGCGGTGTGCCTCTACGGCATATCGCTGGACAGTATCGCGCAGGGTGTCGTCAATGGGTGCCGGACAGATTTCTTCACTGGCTCCGGGTTGATACTTCGCCTCGTAGTCAAAATACTCGTAGCCCTCACCCGGCAGGATGGCAATAACCGGCAGGGCCTCCACCTCACGGTTGCCGATAACCCCCACAGTCAGCTCTGTCCCTTTTATATATTGCTCGACGATCACGGCAGTGTCATGTTTCAGCCCCAGGACAATGCCGGCAGCCAGCGTTTCAGCATTCCGAGCAATGGTCATACCAAGGCTGGACCCCTCCCGTACCGGCTTGACCACCACGGGAAAACCGAAACGGGCAACCAGCGCCTCAATCTCCGGCGTCTCCCCACGTTTCACCACCGTCCAGTCAGCCACGGGGAGACCGGCACTGCGATACAGCTCTTTGGAGAGATGTTTGTTGATCGCCACCGCACTGCCGAGAACCCCGGAGCCCTGATAGGGAATCTTCAACAGATCAAGAAAACCCTGTATCGTGCCATCTTCCCCGCCAATCCCATGCAGGAGAATAAAGGCAAAATCGATCTTCGCGGCGTCGGCGATAATTTTTCCCAGATCGACAGGCGGATCATAGCGGCGCACATTAAATTTATTCCTGTCCAGCGCCTTCTCGGCAGCAGCTGCCCCGCTCAAAGAAACGGCCCGCTCGCTTGACGTTCCGCCAGCAATCAGCGCAATGTTCATTTTTTTCTTCATTTTATCCTCCACAAGTCCTTTCAAGGTCTTCTCAAGGGCACATTGAGGCCTTGTATTCCGTTCATATTCGAGGCACAGGAGGAAATTTACCGCAGACATCTGAGTGACGTCCCGATGATAATTTTTTGGCTGTAACGAAGAAAATGGGCGGAAATCTGGTTATTCGATGTGCCCTCAATACTGTTTTTTCGAGTACTCTGGAAGTCTCCTGAAGATGGTAATTTCAAGGGACTCCTGCAATTTCCACAACCAGTCTACTATACCACAGACAGAGGCAAAATGAAGGCATCCGCAGCATCTCAGGGAGAAAAAAGCTATTGACAAAGGAACCTTTTCCCCAGTATATATCCCGAATTCTTCTCTTGACGCCGGGAAGCGTATTCCCGCAGGAGAATAAACAGGATAAACCTGCAGAGAAACAAAGGGTACCTTGAAAAAGCTTGTATTTCGTTCATTTTTTGACGGTAACGAAGAAGATGGGCGATTATTCAATGTTTCCACAATCAAAATATCATTCTGAACACAAACGGAGTCAACAACATGATTGAAGTTGAAGTACGAGGAGATCTCGAATACGCAATTCGCCAGTTAAAGAAAAAGCTGCAGATTGACGGTATTAAAAGAGAACTTAAACGTCGTGAATACTACGAGAAGCCCAGCGTAAAAAAACGCCGCAAAGCCGCAGAAGCTCGCCGCAAACTCCGTAAGTTTAACAGAATGAGAAAATCAATGTAAGAAGGCCTGATCAGAGGTCTTTCCTGTTCCTTTCGTGGGACGCTGGAGCCTCATCAGAAGTCCTGCTTTTTGATTTTATAAAGAGGGTAGTTTTCTCTGTTCTGCCCTCTTACTCCTTTCTTTCCAATGCCCCTTTCTCTCCCCCGACCCTCTCTGCCACCTGTATTCAGGGAGTTGCTTGGGCTTTTTTCCACCTGCCTGATTACCGAGCGTCGTTTCGCCCTTAATTCCGTTGAGGCCTACGCCTCAGATGTCACCCTCTTCCTCTCCTATCTCCACTCCCGGGGAGAAGAGTCCCTTGACCGGTTGACTCTTGCCGAAATCTACGATTTCCTTGAGCATTGCTGTGAGAAGAAAAAGCCCGCGAAAAGCACCGCATCCCGCCGTATCTCCGCGTTGAAATCCTTTTTCGACTACCTCTTCCGCGAAAACCGCATCAGCAGTAACCCCTTTCTGGCCATTGATCTGCCCAAAGAATCCCACACTCTGCCCAGAGTCCTCTCCGAAAAAGAGGTGCAGCGCCTGCTCACCCCGCCGCAGAAAGCCACGCCAATTGCCGTCCGCGATCACACCATGCTCACCCTGCTCTATGCCACCGGCCTGCGGGTAAGCGAACTGGTGACACTGCCGCTCGCGGTGATCAACCTTGATGCCAGTTTTCTCCGCGTCCTCGGCAAGGGGAGCAAAGAGCGGCTCATCCCCTTTGGCGACAGCACCCGAGATCTGGTGAAGGGGTATATTGCCGGCAGCCGCAGCCTGCTGCTCAAAGGGAAAAACAGCCCGTATCTCTTTATCAGCAACCGTGGAAGCTGCATGACCCGCCTGCGTTTCTGGCAGATCACCCGCAAAAGCGCGCTGACGGCAGGCATCACCAAAGACATTTCACCGCACATGATCCGCCACAGTTTCGCCACCCACCTGCTTAATCACGGAGCCGACCTGCGCGCCGTACAGATGATGCTCGGCCACACCGACATCACCACCACCCAGATCTACACCCATGTGGACAATAAACGGCTCAAGGAAATTCACCACAACTTCCATCCCCGAGGCTGAACCCCTCGCCACACTTCGAAAAAGCTGGTATTGTAACAGGGAGGCAGGAAAGGGAAAAGCAAAAGGGAAAAGCAATTTTTACCGCGAAGAACGCGAAGAAAGGCGAAAAGCATTTAATAACAAAGATTTTTTGAATTATACTAATTACATTTTTAAATGACCAGAGAACGCGACTGCGTGGACATCTTTTTGGCGATTACGAATGAGTAATAATTCGTGTCCATTCGTGTCCATTCGTGGTTCCTTTTGCAGTTTGTAACCACGAACAGGCACGAATAAACACGAATACAAATTGCCATTCTTCGTGTCCTTCGCGGTGAAATTCTTTGTCTTTATATATAAAAAATCTTTTCGCTGTTCCGTTTTTCTTCGCGTTCCTTCGCGTTCTTCGCGGTGAAAAAATTGTCTTACCGCTTTTCGCTTTTTCCTGCCTCCCGTCTCCCGTCTCCTTTCTCCTTTTTTTAACCGGGACTGCACAATGCATCTTGTAACCACCCATACCGAGGCAGACCTCGACGGCCTCGCCTCCATGCTCGCCGCAATCCGGCTTTTTCCCGATGCCGTCGCCGCCTTTTCGGGCCCCTGCGACCACAACGTGCATGACTTTCTCGGCTCCGGCTACCTGGATCTGAAAGTACTCTCTCCGCAAGAAGTTGACCGGAAGAACGTCAGCACCCTCACCCTCGTTGACACCCGCATCGCGTCCAGGATAAACCGCCTCGCCACCTGCCTCGACAACCCCGGACTCACCCTCAATATCTTCGACCACCATCCGGGCACCCCGGGGGACCTGCACGGCGACTTCGAGAGCATTCGTGAATGCGGAGCCACCACCACCCTGCTCACCGAGCTGCTGCGCGAGCGCGGCGTCCCCCTCTCCGTGGAGGATGCAACCACCCTCACCCTCGGCATCTATAAAGACACCGGCGGCCTGCGCAACCTTTCGACCACCCCCGCCGACCTGCGTGCCGCGGCCTGGCTGCTCGAGCAGGGGGCCCGGCTCGACGTGGTCAGCCACTACCTCAGCCACGAACTCAACAGCGCGCAGGTGGATATCCTGCACGAACTGCTCAATAACGCCCGCCGCTACACCATTCAGAATGTGCCTGTGGTCATCGCCACCTGTGCCTGTGACGATTATGTGGATAACTGCTCCCTTGTCGTCCGCCGTCTGCTGGAGATGGAGAACCTCAACGCCATCTTCGCCCTGCTCTCCATGGCAGGACGCATCCACCTCATCGCCCGCAGCCGCACCCCGGACATCAACACCGCCGAGGTGGCGGCAGATTTCGGCGGCGGCGGACACGCAATGGCGGCTTCCGCCACCATCAGCGATATTACCCTCATCCAGGCCCATGAGAAACTGGTCCGCGTTCTCCACGCCCACATCCACCCGGCGGCGGTGGCTGAGGAGATGATGACCAGCCCGGCGATCACCGTCTCCCCGAATGACACCATCGACACCGCCCAGAAAATTCTTGTGCGCTATAACATTACGGCTGCCCCCGTGCTCTCCGGCCAGAAGACCGTGGGCATCATCTCACGGCAGATCCTCGAACGGGCCAGCCAGCACCACCTCGGAGGCCGTCCGGTGAGTGACTACATGAGCAGTGAGTTCGCCACACTCGGCACCGACGCCACCCTCGCCGATATTCAGGATCTCATCATCGAGAACCTTCAGCGCATCATCCCCATTTTTAACAAAGAGAAAGGACTGCTCGGCATCATCACCCGTACCGACCTGCTCAACCGCCTCGTCGACAATCCGGCCCTCTCACCGAAGCAGCTGCATGGCACAGAGCCGAACACCGCCCCTGAAGGCAACCACCGCAACCTCAATGAGATAATCACCGGCAATCTCAGCCGGGCGATGATCAGGCTGCTGCTCGACATCGGAGAGCTCGCCGATGAACTCCACTGCCGGGCCTACGCCGTGGGCGGCTTTGTCCGCGACCTGTTGATGCACATCCCCAACTTCGACCTCGACATTGTGGTGGAAGGCGACGGCATCGAGTTCGCCCGCCAGCTCTCTATCCGCACCGGCGGTCGCTACAGCACCCATGAACGTTTCAAAACCGCCGTCGTTCTCCTGCCGACGAAACTTTCTCTAAGCCTGCCGGGAACCCACAAAGATGGCAGTTTCAAGGTAGATATCGCCACCGCCCGCCTGGAGTATTACGATTCCCCCGCCGCCATGCCGACGGTGGAACTCTCCTCTATCAAGCTGGACCTCTACCGTCGAGACTTCACCATCAACGCCATGGCTCTGCAGCTCAATCCGGCCCGCTTCGGCGAACTCCTCGACTTTTTTCACAGCCAGAGCGACCTCAGGAAGAAGGCCATCAAGACCCTGCACAACCTCAGCTTTGTGGAGGACCCCAGCCGTATCTTTCGCGCCATCCGCTTTGAGAAACGCATGAACTTCACCATCTCCCCCCACACCCGCCACCTGATTCGCAACGCCGTAGAGATGGGCTTTTTTGGCAAGACGAACGATATCCGCTACGCCACCGAGCTGAAGATTATCCTTGAAGAGGACAATCCGCTCCCGGCGCTGGAACGGCTCGGCGAGTTTGATCTCTACTGCTTCATCTGGCCAGATCTCAAGCCGTATTGCCGCATCGATCGACACTTCAAGCATATTCTCTGTCAGGCAAGGGAGACCATTTCCTGGCACAGCCTGCTCTTTCGCAAAGAACCCTGCTGCCGCTGGCAGGTGTATCTGCTGGTTATCATGAGTCGTTCACCGCTCCCCATTCTCGGCAGCTACTGCGACCGCTTCAACGAGAGTCCCAAAAACCGCGAATTCCTCCTCACCCAAAAAGAGCTGATGGACAGTCGGATCAACCGCCTGCGCGAGTGTCGTGATCTGAAAAACAGCGATATCGTCCGCATCCTTGACGGGATTGAAATCGAGGGATTGCTGGCGATGAGAGCGGTAACCCGCAAAAGCCGCGTCCTTGAGGCGATCAGCTTCTACATTCGAGACCTGCGCTGGGTGCGTCCGCTGCTCAACGGGGATGATCTCATCGCCATGGGCCTCAAACCCGGACCGAAATTTAAAAAGGTCCTCGACACCCTGGTCACTGCCCGCCTCGACGGTCTCACCACTACCCCCGCCGAAGAGGAAGAGCTGGTGCGCAGCCAATTTCTCTCCCCTGCTTCCTGATCTCTTCTCCCATCTTGACGCATCGCCTGCGCGGTTTACCGTATTGCAGGAAAGAAAGGAGACAGGAGAAGGGAGACGGGAGAAAGGGAAAAGCAAAAGACGGTAAGACATTTTTTTACCGCGAAGAACGCGAAGGAACGCGAAGAAAAGCAAAAAGCATTTGAGAATAAAGATTTTTTGAATTAAAGCGGGAAACAAAAGAATGAGTAATAATTCGTGTTTATTCGTGTTTATTCGTGTCCATTCGTGGTTCCTTTGTTTCTGCCTTTCTTCGCATTCTTCGCGGTAAAAATGGCCTTTCCGCTTTTCGCCTTTTTTTCGCATGATTAGAGCTTTTATTCGTTGGCAAAAAATCTTTTCGCTGTTCTGTTTTTCTTTGCGTTCTTCGTGTCCTTCGCGGTAAAAATGGCCTTTCTGCTTTTCGCCTTTTTTTCGCCGTTCCATCTTTCACAAAACAACCGACAACCCCAGGTACAGGACATCAGTAAAATATGAATTTTCCCAATTTCGACATACAACAGCTCCTTATCAGCATTCCGCCGCTGCTCTTCGCGCTCACCCTGCATGAAGTCGCCCACGGCGTAGCAGCCCTGCATTTCGGTGATCCCACAGCGAAGAATGCCGGACGACTGTCCCTCAATCCACTGCGCCATCTTGATCCCCTTGGCACCATCGCTCTGCTTCTCGTCAATTTTGGCTGGGCCAAACCGGTCCCGGTAAATCCGCGCTACTTCAAGGACCCGTTGAAAGACATGCTGTGGGTGGCTCTTGCCGGCCCCGTAACCAACCTGCTGCTGGCCATCGTCAGTCTGATTCTCTTGAAATTTCTGGTTGTCATCAGCGGCAGCCTGCCACGAAGCATCCTCCTTCCCATGGGAAGTATGCTCCAGATCAGCTTCATGATGAATGTCATGCTCTGCATCTTCAACTTTCTGCCAATCCCCCCGCTCGACGGCAGTCGTATCCTTGCTGGAATTTTGCCGAGAGAGGCAGCAATGAAATATCTGCACTATGAACGGTATGGCATGCTCATCCTGCTGGCACTTATGATCACCGGTGTCTTCGGCATCATCCTCCAGCCCATCAGCGTTGCTGTGCGCTACATGCTTTATTCCGTCATAGCTTCGTAGGAAAAAGGGGGGAGGCAGGAGACAGGAGGCAGGAGACAGGAGAACAACAAAACCCAAAGTTTCCCGCAATGCCGGTGTCTTTCGTAGAGACAAGGCATGCCTTGTCTACACAACATCAGCAAAAACAACCACAGCACAATTGATAGAATAGGTGATTATCACGGATGCAACGGAATTGTATCACCCCTCATGGAAAATCAGCACACCAATGGTTTCCCACAATCTTGATATGTAGACAAGGCATGCCTTGTCTCTACGGTGGTGTGGCAATTGTAGCGGTAATCACCACCGCCCCCGCGAAACAATACACGCCATGTCATCACCACGGGGGATACCGGTGGAATTTC